>JBBRTR010000034.1:0-23803 GCA_038244215.1 Bacteroidales bacterium | reverse complement strand
GAAATTACGATCCTGTTGCTGCAACTCAGATTCGGGCTCTGTTTGGGCTGTTAAGTTTCGGTATTTTAATCACAGCTTTACGTCGTTGGGACAAAATTGGAAAAGCATTTACTCACACGAGTGCAATGAAATCAGTGACAGTCGGTGCTTTCTTTGGACCATTTGTTGGCGTTGCTCTCGGACTTTTTGCAATACAACATACCAAAACCGGAATTGCTTCAACATTAATGGCTTTAGTGCCGATTTTTATAATTCTTCCATCGGCTATTATGTTTAAAGAGAAAATCAAACCTCAACAAGTTGTTGGAGCTATTGTTAGTATTGCCGGCGCAACATTATTCTTTTTATAACCAATGAAATATTATTTGAAAAAATAATGTATTTTTGCATTATCATTCAAAAGGAAAGCTGCCGGAGTGGTCGATCGGGACGGTCTCGAAAACCGTTGTACGGGTAACTGTACCGAGAGTTCGAATCTCTCGCTTTCCGCAAAAAGGGTAAAATCTAAGTAGGTTTTACATGTTCTTTTTAATTTATTTGTCAAATGATCCTCATATACAGTCGTTCCATACGAAGATTATGCTTGATATTGCCTTAATTATTGAACAAGTCAATAAAAAATCGTATACTTGTTTCATTTACAGATAGATAAATATACATAAAGAGAATATAAAGCGTACGAATGGTTTGCAACCAAAAGATACTAAATTAAATTCAACCATTACGTTAAATATAAATAACAATGTAACAATACAATAAATTAACTGTCTAACCAATCAATTTTAGTTTAAAACTATACTCAAACAAAAATAGTTTTTTATTCTTTACAACGCAACTTAATTTTCAGTTTCCATTAAAATCATATTTACAGCAAACTCACTTTAAAGGGTGTAAAGTTTAATATTTTTAAATTTAGTACATGACAAAAATTATATAGCGATATAATTATTTGATATTCAGCAAAATAACTGTTATTTTATTTGGTAAAGACCGCAAAAAGCTTTTTCAAATATGGGTTGACTTTTAGTGCAACAATACTTTTAAATGCTGGTTTTCACTCAAATATAGATATTTTTAAATTTTTGTCAAGTACTTAGATTTTAAAATTTAAAAATATATTAAAAATGAATTATTATCTTTTCGAGATCTTTTCCTCGGTTAAAAATCACTTGACTTTGAATCGGATCCAATGAATAACCATTCACATTTTCTACCTTCCCATCCGAATAAATCACTTCCATTCCGGTTTTCCCATCAAGTAGATAAACAAAAGGAATTGAACAATATGTAAAAGAAAGTTTCGGTTTTTCTGAAGAAGATTGAACAAGTTCTTCTAATTTCAAAGCGGTTGGTTGAATATTTACACAACCTTCTTTAACCATAATGCCCAATTCTGAAAAGCGACTAATAATATCTTCTTTCACCTGTCCTGTCATTCCGGGCTGTTGAACGCCTGACATGGATGGTGTGTGTGAATATGGGTCGAAAGGGAAAGAGCCATAATCGGCAGGTGATTTATGCGAACCAATTCCTACCTTTATTTCGTTGTAATGCAGTTTTAATCGGTCTATCAGTTCTTTGTCAGTGGCGGTTTTGATATTCTCCCCAATGGCTAGTAACAGCTTAGATACCATATGCCAATAAATACATCCAAGACCTTCGTATTTATAAAAAGTTCCCGAACGACCAGTAAATGACTGATGATCAAAAATATTTTCGTACAATTCTTCTATTGCTTGAACGTCTGAGTCAGCAACTTTATAATTTCCTGTTGTTCTCAGTTTGTTCAATGCTTCATGCAAAAAGCTTGTATTCTTAAATAATGAATTGAAATGGAATTGACCTTTTTTATCTTTGGTGATAATGCTTGAATCGTTTTTTAATGCAAGTTCATTCAATAGTTGTATTCGTTTTACATCCTCTGCAGAAATATTGTTTTTATTAACAAACAATGGAAGCTGTTTATTTGGATATAGAATGTAACTATTTTGATCGGCACGGTACAACGAACTTTTTCGCAAAGCATCCAACAAATCAACAGCTTCGTTTGCAGTAAGTTTGCCAGAACTCAGCACCGAAACTTGTCCTTCAAGCATTTCGAATAAATTACGAATCGCTATCGAATTTTCCGAAAAACTTACCAGATTATAAGCATTATACATGTTATCTGCACGCTTATTCACAACTATAGATTGATCGATATATTCTAACGCTAATCTAAATAAATTAAGTAGTTCTAGCTTTGTAAGCTGTTGATTTTTATACGAAAATGAGTTGTAAATCTTGCTACGGTAATTTTTCCCAGCCTCGCCTAACTCGTCTGCAATATTCCGTCGCTGTTGGTTATTAAATCCTTTTTCGAGCAGATAAGCATTATCTCGTAACGAATTGAAAATCTCATAGAAAAATGAAGCCATTTCCTCAGAAATATTAAAGTTTTCAGTTAGTGCCGATTGGTATAATTCAAATGTAAATGCTACAAAACGGCGCATATAATACAGCGTTACCATCGAAGTCCCAATACCAACCAGTGCATTATTAGCGTCATTCCATTCTGGACGTAGAGTGTTCATCCAAATGCCGGCTTCAGGAATAAAATTGCTAAGTTTTGCCAACAAAGTTGCCAACAATTTTTCTGTTAATGTTACCAGAAAAACTTCGCCTTTTGGATTGAGAATTAATCTGGCATCAGCACCGAATGTTTTTTCAAGTTTTTCGATGGATTGATGCATAGCTGCATCAAAGCGTATAGTATTTTTTGGATTAGCTACAATTTCTTCGTAGGTTTTAATTCGATAAGGTACATTGGCATAAGCAAACATTTCCTTATCGAGCCAGGAAACCAGACTTTTAGGATAATGATTGTGAGAAACTTCCATCAACTTCAGTAAATAAATGATCTGATGATCGCCCCAATAACCGATATTTGACCATGGATTATCAGGCTCAATAGTTTCCCAGTCGATACCTTCACTGGTCACACGATATGGATTATAACCATCTGCAGTGGTGGCATTCAAAAATTTGGCGATAATACCATTGATATAAGCGGGGTAAGACAAGGAAAGTGCCTCCCAATTCTGAAAAATATCACGCCAGTTACCCTGATACGAGAGCAATTTATTACCGGTTTCATCTTTCACATTGATGTTGAAAGTATTCCATGGACGGCTTGGATCACCGTGACGACGGCTAAACGTCAACGGCAGATATTCCTGAAAAAGACGGTATAAATTGGCATCATTTTGTTCATGAATCAATTTGTCAAGTTCAGAATATTCAATTGAAACAGGAAGTTTAGTTAGGAAATTCTTGTTGATTTCCCAAACCTTCAAATTAAAATGCTTAACATGTTTAATTAAATTGGTGGCGTAAATGGTGTAATTTTCGCTGTAGATTCCACCACGCATTATGTTGAAAAGCACATTGGAAAAATGACGAGCCATGTCATTTTCATCGGCAGTTTCCTGAATTCCATCTGCCTGACCGACAATCAACCTCAATGTTTCAGTCCCTTTTTTAATATTCTTTTCAATTACTTCGGTAATATCTTTGGTTTTTTGTATAAAATCAATCAGATTATTCACTCCAGTAATATCTAAATTTACCTCGGCTACAAAATACCATGTTTTAGTTGATTTAGTCGTCAAAGTAAAATCTGCACAAGTAAAAAATGCTCCACGGACGCCTTTTGCTTCTGTTTCAGGAACAACTTTTTTTCCTTTTCGTACAGCATCTAATTGTGTTGAACTCAACAAGAAAGTTGCATTTTCAAGTCCGTAACTCCAAACTGTATTTGTTCGCAACGATTCACTCGGTTCAGCACGATCCACCAAAATGGCTTCCATACGGTAAAGTGCTAAGTTTGAACCAGAAACCAATTCGGTCTTTTTGTATCCGTCAACCAAAGTAGAAAATGTATTTTGTGTATTGCTGTCAATACCCGAAGGAAGCAAATTTTGCAATCCATCAACAAGGTAAACTTCTGTTTGTTTTGTATTTTCGTTAGTCAACCAGCTTTTTTTCACCCAACCGAAGTCGTCGGCATTCAACCATGCATAATTGAATGTCAAACCCAAGTCAAGATTCTTTTCAATGAAAATCAATTTATTTCCTGTAGTGCTTTTGGCAATAGAACGTTCCAGACGATAAACACCTTTATTCCTGTCCGAAAATGGTTCCCAAAGGTAGATTTTGCCATTTTTTGTAACATGTAAAATTGTTTTACTTCCGGTTATTTCTGAAGATTCATTTATTTTATCATCTGTATAATAGGGGAACAAAGCCTGGTCAGGATTTTTACGACCGGCCGTCAGCCCCCCTGTGCTCGAGATGTACATCCAGTGGTTGGAATCACTTGCTATACTGATAAGGAACGGTAACATTTCATCATAGTTCTTAATCTGATAATACTTTTCACCATCAATTTGGACAAATTGCCCTTTAACTTCTTTCTTTTCCGAATGAACTGGATTGTTGCCTATAAAAAAATTGTTCATATATTAGTTAATTTGTAATTATCGATTAGTTAATTGGATTTACGTACTAAATTTTTTTTCATTCCACATCCAATGCACGTTTTGCATCCAAATCAATTTTCATTTGATCGGTCGTTTTTTTATCAATTTTGTAGAAAATCATAAAAATGGCACATGACATATACAACACACCGGGAATTACAGAAACGAGTAATTTTATTCCAGTCAGAGCCGCGTCATTTTGAACTTCATTAGGAACAAACTGCGATATGGCTAATATCCAACCGGCAATAGCAGCTCCAATGCCCCAACCAGCTTTTTGTGCAAAAACAGCTGCTGAAAAATATAATCCTGTAGCCCGACGGCCGGTTTTCCATTCGCCATAATCTGCCGAGTCGGCAATCATGGTCCAAAGCAATGGAACAGCTGGCGCATAAGCCATTTTTGCAATAATATTAAACACGTAAATCGTTGTAATGTCATTTATTCCCGGCAAATAAATCAACATAAAGAAAAGTCCCGAAATCAGAGAACTTCCAATAAATACGTTTCGGTTTCCAAAGCGTTTGGCCAAGGGTTTGGAAAGCGGTAAAGCTACAATTAAAGCCACCGTTCCGAGTACGTTGAACAATTGAACATTGTCTTCCTTTCCCAGATAATACTTAAAATAATAGGCAATGGCAGCATTCTGCATGGCAAACATGATAAACGACACAATACCCACAATGGCCAAAATAACCCAGGCTTTGTTGTTGAATAAGTTACGGATATCATCTTTCAATGAATCTTTCTGCGCTTTTGGCGGCTGAACACGTTCTTTGGTAGTTTGAAATGTGATAAAGAAGAACACCAGACTCAACGCTGCAAACAGAAATACCGTATATTGAAATCCTTGCGCTTTGTTACCATGACCAAAGAAATTGGCCAAGGTCAATGCCAGTCCGGTAACGATAAATTGTCCTGAAAAGCCTGCAATAAAGCGGTAAGTATTCAATCCGGCACGCTCGTAGGTATCGTCAGTCATAACAGCGCCTAGCGCCGAATAAGGCAAATTGATAAATGCATAGGCTGTCATCAAAAGTACATAAGTGGCACCTGCGTAAATAATTTTACCCATTTCGCCAAAATTGGGCGTGGTGAATGTAAGAATTGCCAAAATTGCATATGGAATGGCGCCAAACAAAATATACGGGCGAAATTTTCCCCAACGCGTATTGGTTCTATCGGAAACAACACCGATAATCGGATCGATAGCCATATCCCAGAAACGGGCGACTAACATAATCGTACCGGCAGCGGCGGCTGAAATTCCATACACATCTGTATAGAAAAACAAGAGCCAGAATCCCACCATATCCCAAACAAAATGTGACGCAGTGTCACCAAGACTGTAACCTATTTTCTCTTTGAAAGATAATTTGGTTGTTGAATTTTCCATTTATGATAGTCTAATATAAAATTTTATAAATATATGCTTTAAAATTAGGTTGAATTATTCTATTTCATCCAACAAACTGCTTTAAACGGTTGTAAGGGTTATACATCTCAGACCGATTTTCGATCAGAAATGTATAGGAGACTATGTTTAATAGGACATTTGCCGAAGTATAAATATCATTGTTTTTAGGAATGATAATGAGTACTTTTATGTAATCACGCATTGCAAACTATACCGGATGAGCTAATTGAACTTTTCATTGGTATCACCGTAACGACAGAAACCAAACCATTCAAGGGTGTTCGAAATTGTTATAGTAGGCAAAACCACTATCCCACTAATCATAGACATAATAAAACAGACACATATCCACTGCACCAGTGCTTTGTAAGGACGTTGATGCGGATACGAACCCATCTAATATACCATGACAACAAGAGTGATAAAACTATAAATCGAATTTTTAATATAATCAGATTATTGATATTGTTAATGATTTAGTTTTCATCATCAACACAGGTAACTTTATATTTTCCCTCTACGTTTTACTAATTCTTCTCTTATTTCATTTGCTCTTTTTTCAGTGATATCATATTTCCACATAATCCAAATTGCAAATACTCCTGCTAAAGAAGGTATAATTATATCGGCTAAACGAATAGCAGTGAGTGTTTCTACAGTTTGACCCTGAAGATTCTGGTTAAACCCTACTACACTTAAAATAACTCCGCTTATAAATAGTGCAAGCGATGTTCCGAGTTTGACCATCCACCAATAAACAGCTCCAAAAAGGGCTTCTTTACGTGGCATTCCATTATTAAGTTCATCTAAATCACAAACATCAGCAGTCATTGACATCATCAACGTAAACAAGCCTCCGATTCCAAATGACATAAGTGGTATAGGTATGAACATCATCCAGGGAATAGAAATATCGTTAATAACTATCGCCCATTTCAGTGCGTAACCAAATCCCCACCATTTCAGGGCATACCCAACAATGGAAATCAGCGTGGAAACCACAAAAGCATTTTTCTTACCAATTTTAGTGGACATATAAGTAATGATCGGAATAACCAAAAATGCAGTCATTAAAGCACTTATTGTACCAAACCACGCAGGCCATTGGCCGGCAGCCGGTTGATTACCATTAAATAAATAAAAAATAACAATAAAAAAAGCAAACTGGGCAATTATTTGAAAACTATTAAATACTAAAAAGGTAGCTCCACAAAGACGTAAAAATGGTTTATTGGTAACAGTTTGTTTAACATCTTTGAAAAAATCCTTCATATTAGATACAATTCCTTTAAAAGATAACTTTGATTGTCCCTGTAAAGGAGCTTGGTCTATTTCTTTACAAAATAATGCGGGCATAACTCCCATAACTAAACAAAGACCTCCTACCCAAATAGAAAGACTGCGTACACCTTCTGGAGCTGATGGAAATAACTCCGGACGAGAAATAATGTACCAGAACCATGGAGCTATCATCCAGGCAATTTGACCCATGACCTGAGAAATAGCCATTAAACGTGTTCTTTCATTATAATCGGGTGTCATCTCATATCCCAACCCAATGAGTGGTGCGGCAAAAATTGTATAACCCAAATAAAAAAAAATAGACATTATTAAGAAGAAAGTGAAGTTATAAGCTTCATGGTTATTCCCTGCTTCTGGTAATTTTAACTGCCACATAAGCGTAAAAACAATACCAACAACTATTGCCCCAAAAAAGATGTAGGGCTTTCTACGTCCCCATCTTGACCGTGTATTGTCAGAAATATAACCCATAATTGGGTCGAGAATAGCATCCATAAAACGTGGAATTGCAGCTAAAATCCCTGCCTTATAAGGACTCATACCAAAGCCCACAACTAAAAAAAACATGAATACACCGAGTGCAGCTGGCAACAATTGATTAGTTAAGTTCCCTGCACCAAATGCAATTTTTTGCACCATTGGTACTTTGTCTTCGGAAGCTGTTTTGTACTTTTCCATAAAATCCTATTAAAAAAATTAAAAAGAAACGTTGAATTAATGTTAATAATCTTATTTTATTTTCATCCCAGATTAAGGTATATAAATCAATGTGGAAAGAATAGTATCATATTAAAATCTTAATCCTAACTGAAATTATTCTTTTATAAATCTTACCATCTGATTATCTACTGAAAGAAGGTAAACTCCTTTAGTTAATCCAAATGTATTTACAGTATTTGTAATTTTTTGGACACTAACAGTCTTCCCCAAAATGTCGAATATTTGAATTTCTTTTGAGCCAGCAATACCTTTTAAATAAAGAATATCTCTAGTTGGAACTGGATAAACACTGATCCTATTTTCCAACTGTTGAAGCAATTCCAGTAGAAACAGGTCCATATGCTTCCAGTTCAAGAATTGAATAACCATAGAAATTATTTTGATAAGTTGCAATTTTGCGTGTACAATTTACTTTAATATAACGGGCTTTGAGATTAGTTACAGGAATTTCAACAATTCCACCTTGACCGTTAGTAGCTGTATAAACCGAATTCCAATTCTGATTATCAGTTGAAATTTGCACGTTATATTCTCTTGCATATGCAGCTTCCCAGTTAATCACAATCTTGTTTAGGGTTTCTTCCTTCAACAAATCAACCTGTAGCCATTCATTAGCATATTCCACATTTTGTTCTGTACTTCCCCAACGGCTTGAAGCAGATCCATCGGTAGCATTACCGGCAGCCAACAATCCATAAGTAGGATGATTGAACTCCGATGAAGCTGCTGCTGGTTTAGATAGAGCAAGATTCATCGGTATTGGATTTGGATTGGTACCACCATCTTCTCCTTCAATTTCGGCAGTTGCATTGGTAGTCAGATTCATCCAGTTTAGACGAATAGCAGCTCCCTGAATTGCTGTTAAACGGATTTTTTGTTTTCCTGCACTCAGATTAACCGTATATTTTTTTGTAGCCCAATTTTTTGCCTGAGCCAAAGCTCTAAGTGTAAGTGAATTCAAGGTCACGTTATTCACCTGCACAGCCAAATTAGCTTCCACAGAAGAAGAATATCTTAAAAATAAATTATAAGTACCAGTAGCAGGTACATCAACGTTATAATCCAGATAATCTCCGGTTCCTAAATCATATACATCGATTACTCCGTCAATATCTGTTGTTTCCTCCAAATGAATTCCTTTCATTCGGATATAATAATTGGCTTGAATTCGTGATTGAGTATCATGATAAAAATTATCATCATAAGAAGACATATTATTGAAAATTTTTCCATTTTCAGTCAAAACTCCATTATTTCCATTCAGTAATTGCATCCACGGAAAACCCGGAACAGAATTATTTTCACCTGTTTTGGCCATAAACCAAGCATAACGAGCAACCATTGGTTCTGTTTCAAGATAATCAAAGGTATCAACCAGATACTCTCGCTGAATTAGTTTCATTGGTGCTTCTGCGGTTCCACTTCTGTCATCCCAAGAACAAAATTCAGTCAACCAAATTGGTTTATTATAATAGCCTATGTATTCTTTCACATATCCGATAAGTGAACTACTCCAACCCATATAACAATGCAACGCAATTCCATCCACATCGCTGATAGAAACACCGGGTTGTGCAAAAAACGCATCCAACCATTTTTTAGGAGTGTTCCACTCTGCCCAACCACTGTAATTCAGTGCCGGTGAAATCAGTTTTAAATTTAGTTCCACAGCTAAAGCTTTTAATTGGGGCCATTTAGCAGCCGCTTGTGCGGGTGTTAAGTTTGCCTGACTTTGAAAATTCGGTTCATTAAAAGCCATTAAGTATTTACAATTCGGATGTACCTTTACATATTGACGAATGGCATCCGTATTAAAATTTCCGCCCCAGGTCATCGGGCAGTATTCAATATTACGGTCATCGGAAGCCTGTTTTCCTTCCCCTCCAGGATTTGTACCCCAATCATAAAACCACGATAAGCCATCTTTTAGTCCTTCAAAATCTGTTGTTTTTAAATTAGACATGCAAGCACCACGTTTAAAGCTTTTCGTTTGTGCTGTTAGTAATGACACACAAAAAACACACATTAATACTAAAAATAATTTGTTTTTCATTTTTGAATTTTATTTTGCCCGGCAAAAACCTATTGATCGTTTATTTTTAATATTTGTACTTAACTCTGCTAGGGAAAGCTTTCAAAATAAAAGAATGTAAGCCATCTATCATTTTATTAGGTCAATAAAAATAATAAATGGTTTACAAATCTTTATTTACAGGAACAGATTAAAAATCTGCTCCTGTAAGAAGAATGTCTATTCTTTTATAAACTTTACCATCAAATTATCTACTGATAGCATATAAATACCTTTGTTTAAGGTAGAAATATTGATCGAACCTGTTGATTGTTCTGCCAAAACAACTTTTCCTACTATGTCAATAATACGAACAGTCTTCAATCCGTTGATTCCATCTATATAAATAAAGTCTTTAGCCGGAACAGGGTATATACTAATACCCTTGCTTTTTACATCGTCGAAACCTGTTGTTCCTTCCTCTCCACAAATAACAATATCTGATATTTCTATATTGATATCGGCAGGACTTGGTGCAAAATCAAACAACATTTGGAAAATTCTTGTCATACCTGCGGGAGGAACAATACTTGGTATTTCAAACACGATTCCAACTGTTGAATTTACATTCTGACGAGGGATAAGTTCTATGAATGTATTATCATCAGTATCAAATACTTTTGCCAACATGGAAGTGCTTTTCGATGTCTTGACTTTTGCTTTTAGTTTATATGAAGTACCAGGTTTGAGCATAATCGGAGTTGTAGGCACAAAACGGAATTGGGCTTGCCAATTTCCATTTGTAGCAACTCCCAAATGAATATTTGCAACATTATTTGTCATCTCAAATGTATAATTGGTACTTGCTGCAAAATTCGGAGCAAAATATGGAGCTGTGGATACAATCGTATTGTCCGGTTTCGTGAAAGTAATTGCGCTAGAACCTTTTATCAACGGATGCGTTAGTAATAAATTGCAAACAAATGGTGCTTGAAAGTTCCAAGAATAAGTATCAGAAACTGGTGAATCCAAAATTACATCACCATCGCCGACAGCTTTCACTTTTACATAATATATACCGTAAGGGTTTGTGCCCATTTCTACAACTGATCCAATAACAAAGTTAGGTAATGTAACCAAAGGAGTTACATCCGCAGCATTTTGGTAAACAGTTACAGTGTAGCTTACAGAGCTGGTTACAGCAGTGAAGGTCAGTTTATTTTCAGTATCTATGCCCAACTTAAGTGGTTTTGCTAAAGTTGCAATTAAATTCCAATTTACAGATTCTGACAAACCTGAACTTAATAAATCTGCAGCATTTCCAATTGCTTGAACTTTTACTGTATTATGCCCCGGAATTGCGTAATTTATTACACTGCCTGAAGTAAAGAGCTCTTGTGTGTAAACCAGGACACCTGTTGGGTCATAAACATATACTTTATAACTTACTGCATTGGCGACAGCATCAAACGACAATTTGTTATCGGCAGATAGTACTAAATTTGTTGGTGCAGGCAAAACACTTGCGTCTCCGTTACAATTACTTCCATAAATGTATGGATTTGGGAAAGTAAGTGTTGGATAAAGATCATCCAAATTGGTAAGATCTGTATTAAGTGGTAAAACTCTGTACTCAACTTTTCCGCTAAAAGTAACCTTTAAGCCCGGTAATAAAACAATACCTTCTTTTGCTTTAAACGTTTGTGTTAAACCTGAGCTGTTACCAACTTTATCCAATAAAAGTGCAGCAGGAACTCCTTCAATATTAAACCCGCCCAAATCCATACCACCAGCTCTGAATGCTGTTGTTGCAGGAGTGATTTTCCCTTCAATACCAATAACAATTTGTCCCAATGCATCTGTTGTCCATGTCCAATATAAAGCATCTTCATCAGTTGCAACTGCATTTCCACCACCGGTCGGGTCTAATAACCAATGACAATATACAGAAGTAGGTATAGTCGTCGGAACCAGATAATTTACCGTCCATGAATAGGGTGTAGAGGAGTCTGATTGAATATATTCGGTAGCAGTTACAGCAGGTACTGCTACTACACGTACAGAGAATGTTCCGGGAAGCGAAAAGTTTAATTTAGCTCCATTGGCAATTGTATACTGTGAATATACAACTGTTGAACCTAAATAAACAAAAGCATTGTATGTTGCAGCATTTTCCACGCTATTAAATGTCAGGATGCCGGTTCCATCAACAGCAACATTAGTTGGTGCTGCTAATTTAGTTTGTACTACATTAGCACAATTTGTTTTATAAGTATAAGTAAATGTACCTGTTGGATAAAGATTCCCATTTGGAGCAATTCCTCCAGCAGTTTGATAAGCTACCTGACCATTATACATTAATACTGTACCATCGGGAATGACAACTCCAGCTTTGGGTGTAATTGTTGCCACATTAGCTGTTTGGGTAATATCAACAAAATTTGTTGCGAGTGCGATTGGTCCTATAAGTAAATTTGCAGGATTAAATGATCCCCCTCTAAATGTAGGTTGATTTCCGTTAACCCCTTCGAACGTAACCTTTATACTTCCATTTCCCAATGTTTCCCAAGTAACAAAAACAGCATCACCGTCACCGACAATACCACCAACACCACTTGGATCCCAATATTTATGGCATTGTTCTGAATTACCCAATGGTGGAGTTGTTCCTGCAACAAACCATGGAATTGCAACTGAATATCCTGAACTCAGATGTAAATTATTGTCACCTATTGAACGTACTTTAATAGTGTAAGTTCCTGCCGATAAAAAATTTAGAACATCACCTGAAGTGAAATTTGGTTGTTCATACACCGGTATACTCCCTGAAAATACAGTAGCTATATGACTTGTTGCTGCTGCGTCGCCTATAAAAGTCAAATGAGCAGTTGCATCGATGGCTAAACCGCTTGGATCCGTGAGAACTGTAGGTTGAGGACAAGTACTACCATAGGTATAAGAAATATTGACATTCCCATAAGCATTTGTATTCAATGGCGTTCTCCATTCCATGGACTGATTTCCGGCTATAATATCTCCTGCTGTTATCATTCCTGCAACTGGAGTTAAAGTAACCTGACTTTTGGCTACGTCAATAGTTCGGGTGAAATACTTCCATGCGGTATTTGCGTTTCCGTTTACAGTAAAAAGCTGCATGCGAGCATCATTCCAACCTGTATTTCTGAAAGCGGTAAAAGCAGTGCTTGTTTCAACTGTTTGATCGAAAGGATAGACAGTGAAAATAATTTGTCCAAGATTATTTGTTTCGACAGATAAATATACCCTACTGGTTCCTGTTCCTACTAAATAACGGCAATATTCAGAATTAGCTTTAGCCGTAAAACTTGCCGCCGCCAGAAAGAACGCTACAAAGAGCATAACGAAGCTCTTCCATAATTTTAGTCTTTTTGTTTTCATCGTATTAATAATAAAAGGGTTAATATTGATTTTAAATATTTATTTTTCTATATCATTCTGTTTTTTACATGCAAGTCTATCTGAAATCTTTATTAAAAATAAATAATACTTAATTCTTCTATCGCAAAATAAAAAATATTAATTTCAGGACATTGTTTGTTTATCCAATTCAGATATTTTTGTGGTTGTTCTACCCCTTCAAGGTCGCGTATTTATTGATATTTTCATTTTCTATAAATATACGACCCTTCTGGTTTCAATATTCAATAATGAACTTTTAATTGCTAAAGCAGAATTCAATAAAAGGAAAATTAAATTCGGCTTTATTTTATAATTTTCACTGTCTTAAGATTACCGTTTTTAGATTTTATTTTAACTAAATACAGTCCCTTTGCAAACGATTCCATATTTATTGGATTTGCACCTATCTGACTGTAGAGTTTTTTTCCGTTCAAATCTAAAATTATAACTTGCACATCAGATTCATTTGAATTTATAATCAGTGTGCTTGTAACCGGATTCGGATAAACATAAATCGGATTTCCTTCTACAAGTCGAACGTCTGTTGGACTCTGTGTTGGACGTGACCATGGTTGTGGTTCCTTAGTTCCGGCATAATCTACAATATAAAAACGCTTGCCCGCTCCATTTACGTAAAAAGTACTCGGAACTTGTCCGTTAATTACTGATTGGAAGCCGCCCATATTGTCTGTTGAGATACGAACATCGCAAGCATTATGCACTTTCACACCTTTTGAGTCTGGAATTTCAATTGAATTTGCAACGGCAATCTGCGCACCGGCAGTGTTGATAAACACATCATACATGCCCAGCATACTTGCTTCGTTATAATTCACATTATCAGCAACTTTATAAGCAGCATAACCTTTTACAGTTCCATCATGACTCATATAATCATTTTGATTTGTAACATCGTAGGGTGTTTCATTCTGTAGGAAATACAATCGTCCTTTTTCTCCATTCCAAAGAGTACCGTACTGTTGAAAATGCTCGTTGAATAAACCATAAATAGTAACAAAATTCCCATTAACTACCAATCCGTTTTTAGACGTATTTTTAAACCAACCTACCCCTTGTCCGTGGTCAGCTCTCCAAATCCAAAAATGATCACCTATTACATCCGAACTATTTATTTCCAAAGCAATGTCTACATTAACATTTGTACTAACAAATCCTCCTACTCGAAAAAAGCAGTCAGCCAGTAAAGTTGGGTTTGCGCTGTGATCATTAGTATCATTTTTCGTACCAACCTGCAATAAAGTTCTTGAATTATAATGTGCATCAAAAAGTAAACTTGCAATTGTCACACCATCCACATCGCCGACAATTATGGCTGATTCGGCATCGGTTGAAGCTGGAATAAGCGTTGCATAACCAGTTCCTAAAATGATTGTATTCGGGCGGTTTACCAAAAGAGGTTGAGATAGTTCATAAATTCCGGGAGTAATAAATAGATTTTTGCCAGCCTCCAGTTGCTGATTCATTGTTTCGGCTGTTGTTCCGGGCTTCACCACGTAAAAATCGTTCAATAAATCAAATGTATCGCCAGCTCCCATATCGGTTGGTGTCCACGAAGTTCCTTTTGAATTATACCGCAACGCAGGTCTGAAGATTTTATAACGTCCATCATTTCCGATAAACAAAAATGGTTTTTCTCTGACAATAGGGGTCGTGGCAACATTACTCACGTTGTTCCAGGCACCGCCGCTGGTTGTCCAGTTGTCACTAACACTGGCTGCACTTACAGTTGTTCCGAAAACTATACCCTGATAAGCCATATTCCAACCTCCACTACTATAGTCTTTTGATCCAAGCTCTACATAAGAATTTCGGAAATACCATTGTTGTTGGGAATAGGATCCTGCACGATCTTTGAAATTACAATCGCTAGTGAAACCACCACTACACCAACCATCATATTGCCATTGATAATGGGCTCTTCTTTCAGAATTAATACGCCTTAATGGAGCTGCTTGAGAAACACCCCATTGAAACCAGGTATTTATATTGTTGGTAGATGTTCCGGCAATAGTAAAATTCTCTGCCGAGCGCCAGAAAGTACAAGTTGCATTATTATTAGGAAGTGGAGCGGGTGTATTTACATTGTACAATTTAACATCGTTTGGCAATTTACCTAAACCTCCAATATGAGTATAGTAAGCTATATTAAACGCACCAGCATTAGTATAATCACCTGGTTTGAAATAAAAAGCATAACGGTTCGAGCTAAATTCATCATGCAGCATGGCTGTATGAATATTGTTTATCGTTGTTGCAATTGTTGCCATATTATCGGTAGGGCTAAAAATATATACGTTCGGTCCAAATATTTCCGCATCTGTTTGGGAACAAATATTGCCGGTGAAAATAATACCTAAGAAAAAAAGCGTGAGAAAGCGAAAGTTTTTCATTATAATGCAATTAGTTGTCATGTAAAATTTTATTTTTATACCTTAAATTATTTTTCTACGGGAATAATAAGTGTTGTCAGTGATTTTGCGGGAATTTCAAGTCCGGCAGTACAATCCTGAATACGGAGTTTCGGCGAAAAAGCCTTCTCTGCTTTGTTTAATATTATCACAACAACCTCCCCATTGGGATTCTGGAATGCGGTAACACGCAGAGAATCATCAAATGTACTGCTGCCAATGCGTTTTGCACCTCTTTTTATAAATTTGCTGAAATGTCCGACAGCATAATAAATATCTCCAAAAGTAAATGTATTATTTGCCTTATCCACGATTATCTGGGCTTTTACACCATTATCCCTATTATGATATGGGCCTCCCTTTAAATCAACAATCATATTCCAGTCTGTTATTCCTGCAGCATAATTATTGAAATCACCAATTATCTCATTGGCATACGCTTCAACGTCTACCCAATCGGAATATGGAACAGTTACTTTCGAATCGTTCGACAAACTTCCTCCACGGCAAAATTCAGTCAATAACAGGGGCTTATCAGGAAACATTTCGTGTGTCATCTTCAATGCATCAAAGTGTTCACCCGAATACCAGTGAAAAGCTATTCCCCAGATATCATTGCTTGCTTCTTTTACTGCAAATGACTCTTTTGCTCTCTCCAGCACACGTTCTTTATTATGATCCCAAATCATTATTTTCAAATCGTTAAATCCAGCTTCATTAAGCGTTGGTCTCAGATTTTTTGTTACGAAAACAGCTTCATCCGTGGCGGAATAAATGCAACTTTCCCACGTCTGAACAGCTTTCGCTTCATTCTGGACTGTTAACCCGAAGAAATTTATACCTTCCTTTTTATACTCTTCGAAAAAACGTGTCATGTATCGTGCCCAGGTATCGTAATGCTCAGGGAGCAATTTCCCTCCCTGAATCATTTTGTTGTTTGTTTTCATCCATCCCGGCGGACTCCACGGTGAGGCAAAAAGAAATAAATCTGGGTTACTTTTAAGTGCAGCTTTTATAAATGGAATTACATATTCTTTATCTCTTTTAATACTAAACGTTTTCAGTGTGCGGTCGTTATCATCAACATAAGTGTATTCATTTAGAGAAAAATCACATGAATTGATATGTGTCCGGCAAAAATTAAAACCTAGCCCTTTGTCTACATCAAAATAGGCATCAATGATTTTGCTTTTTACTGAATCACTTACCTGAGCAAAATTATAGGCTGAGGTTTCGGTAAACGCACCTCCGAAACCTATAATTTCTTGATATTTTAGGTCTGGGTAAACATTGATTAACTGATTTTCTGTTTCAAAATCCGGAATTAGTTTCACGCTTTTCTGTTCAACAAGCATGTTTTTTTCAGTTTTCTGACTGGAAAATATCTTTATTACTTGTTGTAAGCCGGCGTTCAACTGTGCAGAAGCACACATAAACACCAGAAGTAGGAGTAAAATCAGGGATCTTTTATACTTCATAGGATTATAATTAAAGGTTTTATCTAAATCAATGCAAATATAATTATTATAAAATTACTTTTATGGATTCTTTCCTACACAAAAACTCATAGGGTCTACACAAAATACTCAACTTTACCTCTACATAAAGTAATTTATGCACCACATTACCAAATCATTACACAATCACATGTTGTAAAACATATTTCAACAAATTAATTTTGATTCAATCTGACTTAAAAACACAAATTAGTTTGATTTTAAAACGATTTGACCGTGATAAACCTTTGATTTTGTAAAGTATTTTATCAGATATATTCCGTGAGTATACTTCGCCATATTGATTTGATAATCTGATGAATTTTGAATTGTCTCGCTTTTTACTTTCTGTCCGGCTATGTTGAATATTTCCAGACTACCAGATTCCGGATTTCCACTTATATTAATCAAACCTGTTGTTGGATTCGGATATAAAGTCAGACTATTTTGATTCAATTGATTTAATTCATTAATAATTGAAACGGTTGTGACTTTAAACAAATCAGAAACTCCGCCAATAGTCACTTGTACCGAATAAGTGATATCATTTTGAGACCCTGTTCCTAATTTCACCTGAATCGTGTCATTGTTATTGACCGTTGATGAATAGTTTATACTAAATATAGCTTCATATACATCTCAGACTGCAAATCGGTCAGAGACCAGCAAACCGTACAACCACTTAAAGCGGTTTGTCGGATGAAACAGAATTAGACAAGCTAATTTAAAGCAAATACTTAAACAAAACTGAAACTTAGTTTTTTGCAGTTTGACTTACAGAGCCGGGTCCAATTCCAGAGTACTCTTCATTCGAAACTCCTTTTTGATAAACGCGCACAAAATCGATATACATTTTTGCTTCACCATTATTCAGGGCTGTAATATCTTTTTCGTCTAAAATACCGGTAAAATGCCCGCCAACAGCCAGATTGAAGATAATGAAAAACTGTTTGTTGAAGTAGTGAGCTGCTGTTCCGGGTTTGTCTTCGCCATTTATAGGCAGCGTGTAATAGGGTTTGGTATCAGGATATTTATCCAGATCCAGATACATTTTAATTGCAGTTTCATCCCAGATCATTGTAAATAGATGAAAATCATTTTGCAGTGGGTAGGCGTTTATTGAAGATTTACCATAATTCGGATAACTTCCTCCATTCCAACTTTCACCCCAATGACAAGCTCCATTGAAATAGTAATCCTGAACACCTTTTTTTATTCCTTTCGCATTTCCCATTTCCAGAATATCAATTTCACCGCATTTGGGCCAGTAAAGTTTGGGATAGCCTTTCCCAAGCATCCAGAAGGCCGGCCACAATCCATTTTCGGTTTTAGGAAGTTTGATTCGTGCTTCAATTTTACCATACCTAAATGATATTTTATCCTGCGTACTCAAGCGCCCCGAAGTAAAGGGATGAAACATGTAATTTTGTTTCTTTGCCGTAATTATCAGACAATTTTCTCCGGTCACCGGCTCTTTACCCAAACTAATATTCTCTTTTCGGTAATATTGTAATTCATTGTTGCCACCACCTTTTCCATTGACATCAATTTGCCAGGTGTTTTTTAAATCCAGCTCTTTACTGTCAAAGTTGTCCTGCCAGATTAACTTGTAATGTTTGGATATATCCTTTTTGGGTGACTGATCTTCAGTCTCAATTTTCTGAGAATTTAGTGCAATTTGATTGTTCTGTGCAAACAACACGGACACAGAAATCAATAGAAATGCAATGATATTATGTTTTTTGAAGCGATACATATCTTTTTTATAAATACAAAACTAATACTTGTAATTTTTGAGAATCATAAACCAGAAACCATAGACTCTTAGTCTGATGGACATTTTTTATCCAAATAAAAGTCTGAGTCTTTGAGTAATAGTTATCGTGGAAGCACTTGAAATTAACAGTTCCTCCAATTATTTGTGATTATTCGGATTAATTATATACTTGTCTCAATTTCAGCGCATTTATTCCAAATCAATCTCTATCCCTAACCCTTTTCCCCGACCTCTATCCTCCGCCAGCTGGCGGATACTTTCTCCAAAGCAGAAAGAAATAGGAAAAGAAGCATTTAAGAAAGGGACAGCGTCTCTCAATTTTGAGATTTGGTGTGTTGCACTTAGCAAAAGTCCCTCTCCTTGGAGAGGAACTTAGGGAGATGTCTGAAAATTAGGGCTATACATTTTAAGTCTATATAAACTCTATTAAAATCAAAACGAATACTTGAAATTTTAAATACTTTTTTTTATTTCCTGGTTAGTTTATGAATCTCCGTTTTTGCATTCAAATCCGTAATTTTCAACAAATAATTACCGGATGGCAATGAGGATGTATTTATTGAATTTGAATTTGTCACGTTCATAATTTCTTTTCCATCCAAACCAACAATTGCAATTCGGGCTGGAACATTTTCACCCTGAACATTTACATAATCGGTAGACGGATTTGGATAAATACTATATTGATTCTGAATACTTACATTCTGGACAGCAGTTGGAGCAAGAGCCGGACCATTATATTCTTCACCTGCCACACCTTGCTGATAAACACGTACATAATCAACATACATTTTGGCTTCATAATTATTTGCTGCATTCAGAGCAGTAACATTATTGATATTATTAATTCCGGTGTAATTCCCGCCAATAGCCAGATTAAAAATCACATAAAAAGGTTTATGGAAATAATGGGCGGCGTTTCCGACCACATCTGCTCCGTTAATTGACATGCTAGTAATATTAACCATCAATGGATTTGCATCAGTTCCATAATATGTTTTTAGATTGGCATCATCCCAAATTAGTGTAAACAATACAAAGTCATCCTGAATTCCGGTAGGACTTGTGTACGAAGTTCCATAATTCGGATATGAACCTCCGTTCCAACTTTCGCCCCAATGAAAATGTGAACCGAAATATTTGTCTTGTGTGTTGTTTTTTATTCCATTTGAATTTCCCATTTCCATGATATCTATTTCACCACATTTAGGCCAACCCACTAATGGGTAATCTTGTCCCATCATCCAGAATGCCGGCCACAAACCGTTGGCTGTATGCGGTAATTTAATACGTGCAACAATTTTTCCATGTTTAAAGGACATCAAACCGGAAGTTTTAAGTCGTCCTGACGTACAGGTTCTTCCTGAAAAACTTTCTTTTTTGGCTGTAATTATCAGACAATTTGCTCCACTAATGGGTTCAACACCTACGGATATATTTTCGCGACGGTAATACTCCAACTCATTATTTCCGCCTCCACCACCATCAATTTCAGCTACCCAGTTATTTGTTTCATCCAAAGTAGTTCCATCAAAATTATCCTGCCACACCAGGTTGTAATCATTTGTTGCACTTGCAGCTTTGTACGGAAAAGTTTGAGCGCTGATGGTCAATATAGGCAAAGCAGCCAGAAAAAAAAGAGAAAGTTTTTTAAAATTAGTCATTCGTATAAAATTAGAAATGTGTTTGATTGTCAACTAAAAAAACATAGAAAAAATTTCAGAAGTCTGTCCCTATCAAACAGACTTCTGAAATGGAGATTTATTCTTTTACAATTTTGAAAGTTTTAGAAGAATTGTTTAGACTCACTTTTACAAAATAAACGCCTGAATGAATTGAAGAAAGATCAAGTTGTTTAACATTGTTTTTAGAAATAACTGATTTTCCTGCCAAATCATAAACGTTTACAAAATCAGCTGTTTTGCTGATATTCAATATAGAAGATACAGTTGTAGGATAAACTGAAACTGAGTAGTTATCAGGGTTTTGAACAGCCGTACTTCCAATTGTATAGGTAAAAGTTGTTGGTTTTCCAACAAATCCATCTTTAATGGCAGCTACCTTAAGTGTTTTGGAAGTACTGATTACAATGGGAGCTGTATAAGCAGTACTTGCAGCAATCGGGTCAGTCCCATCAAGTGTATAAACCATGGTTGCATTTGCAGCATCTACCGGCAAAACAGTAGTTGTAGTTAAACTTGGAGTTACAGTTTGCTGAAGTAAATATGAACCAGGAGTAATATCAACTGTTGGTGTGTAAGCTCGGAAATCATAGAATTTTTTAACTCCTGTTCCACCAATTGGTGCAGTTAAAGTGGCTAAAGCATTTCCATTTAAAGTTAGACCCATAATGATAGTGTTAATTGGTTTACTTCCACCAGTTGTGAGAATTGTTCCTGAACTCATCGTAATAGTAACATTGTCGAGTGTTTGACTACATTGAACAAATCCTGCTTGTGTTGGTGCAAAACTAATAATTTGAGAAGAAGCATCTGATCCATTTACAGTTATAGTAGAATTTTTAAGAATAATATCTTGAGGTCCAACTAAATTAAATGCAATCCCTTTCGCATTAATATTGAAGCTACAATTTGTTGCAGATATTAAATTTCCATTTGATGTTGCAAATTTTATTACACTTACACCATTAGTTGTCCCATTTACAGTAAAGGTAGCATTGGAAAGATAAAGTTTTGTCAACGTATTATCTACCCCTTGCCCAGAATTAGAATAAATTAATCCCTGATTATTGTTTCCGGTATAAGTACCACCTGTAAAATTTGTTGTATAAGCTCCTGAAATCTGGAAAATCCCAACTCCACTTGTGCTGCTGTTTGAAGCAGATAAACTGCCACCCCATGTTCCAGAACTACCAGTTTTAATATAGAAAGTATTTGCTGTGATAATCACAGGATAATTTGGATCTGCAACAAATGAGTAAGCACCCGATGTTGTTAGATTTGCTAAAAGATTGATTGTAGTTGTACGTGGAGTTCCAGTTTGAGAGTTTGTAAAGGCCGTTTGAAAATCAGCAATTGTACTTACATCAACAGGCAAGTTTGCTGGTAATCCTGATACTGTATAATTAAAGGTAAATACGTTTGTATCAATAAATCCGTTTTTACCAAAACTTGCTTTTAATACTGTGGTGGCAGAAGTAGCTGCTACACTTGCTCCGGAAGCAATATTTGGACTTGCTGATGTCGGAGCAACTGTGAAACCATAATAAATACCACAAGTAGCACTGCTTTCATTACCTGATGCAGTTAATGTTACATTATTGCTTGGATAAGTTAAACTTGAACCATCAACAGGAGAAGCAGTTAAAGTTAAGTTACGTAAGTCAATTACAGCAGAACCTGCATTATCAAGTTTATATTTTATACTTGATGTAAGTGTCAAATTACTAACAGTTGCCGGAATAATAATTTTAGAAGTTGAACCACCACCAACTAAAGCAGCATCAGTTGAATTTGTAGAAGTAGTTGTGATGCTGATATTATCCCCAATGGTCAATGAATTTCCACCAAGAGATTGAATGCCATATGCTCCAATTCCGTTAGCAGTAATGGTTGCATTATAAATTGGGGTTGGAGTAACTCCATCAGTTAGACTTAAAGCACGGGTATTATCACCTATAGCTGAAATTGTACCTCCGCGCAAAACCAATGCGAAATTGTTTATAACATTTACTGCATAAGCATTTGCAACTCCGGTTGCATTCATGCTTATTGTACCACCAGAAATAAATATCCAACCCGAATTTGCGTAAACTGTTGAAGTTCCTGAAACTGTTGTTGTTGAACTTATCGTTCCACCGGTTATACGAATGATACCTCTGTTCAGATTTGCTAATACAGTTGATGTGCCATGAATATTCATATTATCTCCGATTTTGAGTATTGTACTATCTGCTGTAGCATTTGTACCGCTTACAATAATTGAAAATTGCTGAGTGTCAATTTCAATGGGATTAGAAGCGTCTGTTGATAAGTTGTAACTTGTTTGTGCGGCTAACTGTATAGTAATAGGTGCAGTCAACTGGATGGTACCACCACCGCTGGTTTTCATGGATGTGAAAGCTGCATCAAAAGATGCAAAATCTCCTACGAGAGTTTGGGCAAAAGCGTTTGTGCTTAAGCAACAAATTATTGCTAGAATAAATAGTTTAAAGTAGTTTGTTTTTCTCATTTAGATAGTATTTAAAAAGTAATTAATAGGGGTTTGAAAGTTTAATTTTAAAAATCAGTTCGTGGAGAAACCTTTACTCCACGAACTGAATGAAGGATTATAATTTTACAATTTTCTGAGTTGTAGATTGACCATTTGCCAATTTTACAGTGACAAAATAATTTCCAGTAGCAAAATTACTTAAATTGATTGTTGTATTCAGACTATTCAAAGTAAATAATTTAACAGATTGACCTAATAAATTACGGACAACAACTTCATTTATTGTTGTTTCTGCTTCAATATTGAGATTAGAACTAACCTGGCTTGGATAGCATTTTACAGAATAAGTTTTGACATCCGAAACAGATGAAATAGCGTCATTGTAGAAATACAAATTATCTAAGTAAAAAGTACCATTTGCAGGGGAGAAACTCATTTGTTTAACCTGAGTGTAATCTGCAGTTGGGAAACTAGTTTTCAAATCAGCTAAAGACAAATCAATTGCATTCCATTGCCCTGT
>JBBRTR010000033.1:0-24091 GCA_038244215.1 Bacteroidales bacterium | reverse complement strand
GTTCAATTATCATTCTTATGGATAGTATTTTGTTCATGATTAATACAGGTTCCGCCAATTTGAATAATGCAATTTTTAAAGAAGGTAAACCTTATTTAGCTGCATTTAATGCCAAGACTGGCAAAAAGATATTTCTTAATACGGTGGATGACAAAAGTGGAAAAATAATCGAGTCAAGAATAAAAAAGGGTGAAATACTTATTTTATATAAAGACAAAATTGCAAAATGTTCTATAAATAATGGATCATTAATCTTGGAAAAATCTTTTGAAACAGGAAAATACGGTGAATTGCTGGGCTTTATAAGTAGCAGGGTATTCACGAAAATTGATTCAACATATAAAAGTTTAGCTCTATCTGACTCAGCAAATCACTATGTTTATACCAAAAAGAACAAGATTTTACAAGTTAACAATGAAATGAGTATTTTAAATGAATTTGATAGCAATCAATTCTATAGATTTTATCTTAGTTTCAACAAACTTGGTTTTTTGACAAAAGACAGTGCAACAATTGTTATTGATAAAAATAATGCCATTGTAGCGAAGATTGATATTCCGGGAAGAGCTTCGAAAATAGGAAATAATCTCTACTTTGTGCAGGAAAAGAGTGTGATAGAGATTGACTTAAAAGAAATAACCAAAGAAAATATTCTTGTTCATAGTGAGGCAAAAAAATGATTAAGAGTATTACGACTCAACACCGAACGCATGCTGGCGAAGGTCTGCGACCTGTGTCAATATATTAATTACTATTTATTTTGGCACGGACTACAGATCTGCGCCAGCGGGGGTAGTCTGGAGACTACGCCGAAACGAGCACATAATAATAAAAAAAAGAAAACATGAGTATGACAGCAGAACAAATCATTACAATTGTGATAAATTTGGCAGTTTTAATTTTCATTATTTGGTCAAATACAGTTGTAAAAGAACGACTGAAATCACAAGACGACATTAACCTGAAAATGAAATCGTTCATGGAAAATTACAGTGTAGACGAACTTAGTAAATTTGTTGATGTACGAACTGAAACTATGAAACTAAACTTAGAAAACCAAATTGAAAAATTCAAAAAAGAATTCGCTAAAAACGTCGAACCGAATACACGAGACATACTGAAAAAAGATATAGCAGAAAGAATTGACAACATTGAAGCAAAATATGATGAAATTTGTGAAGCCTTATATGAATTATTATTAATTCTTCCAGTTAAAGAAAGACCCGAATTTATAAAAGTATTTTTAACGCTTACTGGTGATGATTTCATTGAGGAATTGAAGAAACATAATGAGTGGATAAACGATTAAAAACATAGTACCCCGCTATCGCGGATTTGCAATTCGTGCTATGAATGCTTAGAAGTATGCAGGAGAAAATGAAATGTTGGATATATTGGTTATTATTACATTAAAAATATGAGTAAAAAAAAGTCTGGAGAAAAGTTTAAAAAATCCATAAAAAGGTTGGTCTATTTATTCATTATTCTCTCATTAAATTCATGTATGTATGAATTATCTGAGTTTTATGATAATCCTGTGATTAAGGATCCAACCCCACCCACTATTTCAGTTGTTCAACTCGATCTGGCTGTTGATACTGTTTATGTATATGGTTATCATTCTTCCGCTTTTAATTTTCGGAGTAATAATCAGGAAATTCAGGGGGCAAAGCTATTAGTAGATGATGTTGTTGTGGATTCGGTTGCTGCTTCGAGTGGTATTTTTAAATTTCAGAGCTATTTTTTGAAAGATGGTTTGCATAAACTTACAATAAAAGTATTTACAAAATCAGGAACAGGAAGTATTGCTGATAAGTTGGGAGGTGAAAGTTTTGTAAATTCAAAAGATTGGGTTTTAGTAGTAGATAAAGACCAATCTAAAAATTTGTCATCAGCTCCAAAAGATGGATACCTTACAATCAGTTGGAAAAAATGCAAATCATCTGATTTTGTTTCGTACCTTGTTTATCGTGGAAATTGGGAAGGAGAATTGATTTGTACAACCCAGAACCTGAATTGTATTGATAGTTCATATGTTGGTCAGGCAGCCCAATATACAGTTTATGTGAAAACGAAGGATGGAAACACAATTGATTGGGGATCGCTGTATATCGCAAAAATGTTTTCTAAAATTCATCTAGATATTGATAAAAATAAAGAGTACTATTTATGGTGGAATAAAACTCTTTATGATAAAGCAATTAAAAGTTTCACCTTTAAATTAGGCGCAACAACCTGGCAATCAACTGATGTAAATGATACCATTCTGAAAACAAACTTACATTTTAATGATTATTGTGATTTTATGATTTCATTCATACCAAAACGTCCTAATAAAAATTACCTCCTATGGGATTTTAATAATTATAATATAAGTTTCTCAGATAGAGTCGGAATTTGTGTTAGAATTACATCGTATTGGTACAACACTTTGACTCAAATAAGCAAAGATATTGTAGCTTGTTATTACAATGATTCAATTCAAAAATTTCAGCTTTCTACGCTTAAGTTTATTTCAAAGCAGGAATTAAAATATAATGGTAATAAGTTGTATGGCGGTATATTATCTCCTACTGGCAAATTTATAATTGGTGCTATTAGCTATCCAAATTATGTTGCTATAAATTTGGAGACCAATCAATCATATATTTTCACTGATGACAAATCATATACAGGAGGGCTGTCACAGACTTTTTATATTTCGGATGTAGGCACAGGGATTTTGAAAGGCAATTTTGGTTTTGAAAATTCTCACGAAATTGTATATGATTACGTTAACCATCAAGGTTATCCATATCATTCATCTAAATATACCGCACAAAAGACATTGATTTCACCGGATGGTCAGTTTTACATAAGTGATGGATATGGTTATTATAGAAATAACAACAGTACAAATTATATATTTTATGTTAGTGGGCGTTTTGAGTTTTTCCCCGATGATTCAAATAAGTTGATGGTTTTGAACAACTCTAAAATGACTATTTACCAATGCTATCCTTTTACAAAAATCAGAGAGTTTGACGTTCCGGAAATAGTGTATAACATTGATTATTATAATAATGAAATACTTTGTGCCTCTTCAAAAATGCTGAGAATAAGAAGTCTAATTGACGGCTCTATTATTAAAGACATATCCATGACCAATACCCCTCAATATTGGGAAAATTATTTCTTATATAATCACGTGATTATATCCGAGAATCAATATGCATATCAGGTAAAATAAGGCCTACTAAAATAGTTAAGATGAAAAGAAAATTATTATATTTAATAATACTGGTTCAAATAATGAATATTGAAGCACAAACTATAAAATACGGGTTTGAAATAGGTGTAGGTAGTTACCAGATGTCGGATTTAAAAACCTACATGAATACTCTCATTCAAGATAATGTATTACAACCGAAAATAGTGACAAACTTTCCCCCCTATTTATATTTTCAACCTTCAATTGCATTTTGTCACAAATCGACTAATTGGGGATTTAATGTTGCTTTAATGTCAACTGGTGCAAGAGCTTCAATACGTGACTATTCAGGCGAATACAGATACGATAATAAAGCAGTTGGGATAGCTCCGGCATTTTTCGAAGAAGTTCAATTATACAAAAAAAACAACCTTTTATTATTAATGCACGCCGATGTTGGTTTGTTATATTCGAATGTTCAGTTAAGTGAATATTTTATGGTAAATACTCAGGTGTTCACTAACGAATCTTTTAAGACTATGAGTTTTGGGCTTTTTGCCAAACCAGCTATTAAGACAATTTATTCAATTAACAATAAGATAGATATTGAAGCAAATCTTGGTTATCATATTGATTTATTTAATGGACCATTGGTTCAAGAGACTGATCCAATTACATATTTTCGATATGCATTTTTTCAAAGTGGAATGAAAACAAAATGGAATGGTATAAGAATTGGGTTGGGATGTACTTATAATTTTAAGTAAATCCCCGGAGCGCGGATTTGCAATCCGTGCTATGAATGCTTGGAATTATACTAGAGAAAATGAAATGTTGGATATATTGGTTATGGAATCTTGGTATAGTCAAAAGTATTGATAATTAGAATGTTATTGGCACCGATTGTAAATACATGTCAGCAGGAGGCTTTTAAATAAAAAAGAAGATCAAACTACGTATCGAATAAAATAACAAGAATGAAAACAAAACTTATGTTCTTTATAGTCAATGCAATGAAAAATTAGCCGTTACGAATTTATCAGATTCTGTAAAACTTGATTCTGTAAAAGTTGATTCTGCAAAAGTTGAGGTGATAACTTCCCCCACTAATCAAATTGTAATTGAAAAGGGCAGATATACATTAAATGGGAAAAAATTAAGGACTAAAGACTATAAGACATTATTTAATAGCGATGCAGAAAGCGCAAAAGAGTATAAAAAAGCTCAGGCACAAATAACTTACGAAGTTATTACACTTATTGGAGTTGAAGTGGTTTTGATAGCTACTACTGGTTATTATTTAGGTGCTATTCCCTGTGTTTTAATTGCTATACCATTTGGCATAGCATACAATAAACACATAAAAGAAGCAGTACGAATATATAATCTAAAACATGGAGGTGATATTGTAAACACAATAGGCAACATTCCTCAATCTGAAAACAAAATCATTGCTCCAGAAGTCGAAAAGGTTGATGCAACTACAAGTAATCAGTTGAATTTAGGAGATATGGTAAGCTTTTACAGTTTCCAAACCAATTCAATAGTAAAAGGAACTATTGTTGAGATAAAAGGTAAAACAGCGGTTGTTGAATATAATAGGTTGAATAAGAAATATACTTCAGAACAGCAAATATACGATATAAAAAGAATTAAATAAGAAGACGATATGTATACTCTTAAAATAATATCCTCCAGCGTGAGGCCGGGTCGTAAAGGTCCAATTATAGCCAAATGGATTACTGAAGTGGCAAAAAAGAATGGAAACTTCAAGGTTGAACTACTTGACCTTGGAGAAGTAAACCTGCCGATTATGAATGAAGCCAATCATCCAATCCTGAAAAAGTACGAACACGAACATACTAAAAAATGGAGTGCAACCATTGAGGAGGCAGAAGCTTTTATTTTTGTAACTGCTGAATACGACTTTGGCTATCCATCTCCTTTAAGGAATGCGCTTGAATACTTGTCACAGGAATGGGGTTATAAAGCTGCCGGCATTGTCAGCTACGGTGGCGTGTCGGCTGGAACAAGGGCTGCGAATAGTTTGAAAGGTGATTTGGCTACACTGCGCATGGTGCCGTTGGGCGATGGGGTGAACATTCCGTTTTTCACCCAGTTTATCAACGAACATAATGAATTTAAACCCAATGAGATCACAGAAAAAGCGGCAGACAAAATGATGAATGAACTTCTTCGTTGGACCAAAGGTCTTAAAGCTATACGAGAGGATAAGTAGCATGGAGAGATCCTCTTATCTGACAAAAAAGCTGTGTTGATTTAAAAGTATTACCACACGATAAAATTCGTGAGGCAGCATGAGTAGCTCTTAAACCTACAATTTCAAATACCTTGTTGTGTGAGATATTGAATCATTACCAAGAAATGGTGGAGGCTGGTCTGCCAACGAAACTAAGAAACGAAACTAAGAGATGAACTGTAATAACAACGAGCTTAATCGTATTGATTAAACTCGCTGTTATTCTTCGTTAAGGTCAGGACATTATTTATTTTCCTTGTACCGTTTGTCTACTGTACCATCTTTTTTGATGTGCTTGTCTCCTTTCACCATTCCTTCTCTGTTTTCTTTGTAACGCATGTCGGCTGAGCCATCTTTATTCAAATGCTCACCGGTTGTGGTTGCTTCCTTAGTAACTTTAGCAGGTGCTACTTTTACTTCTTTTGTAGTTGCGTCAGCTTGTTTGTAGCGTTTGTCTACTGTTCCGTCCTTTTTCAAATGGTCGCCAGTTGTGGATGCTTCTTTCGTAACTTTAGAAGGTGTTGCTTTTACTTCTTTTGAAGTTGCGTCAGCTTGTTTGTAGCGTTTGTCAACTGTACCATCTTTTTTCAGTTTCTGATCTGTAGTTTCAGCTTTCACCTTTGTTTTTTCGGGTACTGCTTTTACTTCCTTTGTAGTTACTTCAGCTTGTTTGTAGCGTTTGTCTACTGTTCCATCTTTCTTTAGTTTCTGACTAACTTCAGTTTTTGCTGCTTTCTTTGTTTTTTTAGCGGTTGCATCTTGAGCGCTCACTGCTGTGACTGAAAGAAATAAGACAGCCATTAATAAAGTGCAAATTCTTTTCATTGTTCGTAGTGTTTTTTTCAATAATTGGCAAGTCAATTATCGAAGATTTGTCTTAGGTGAACATGCTCACCCAATTTTACATTTTACTTAAAAACAAAACATATTTATAGAAAAATAGTTCTGTAATTAATTTGATGCTAAATAATTACGGCTTCTGAATATAATTAACCGAAAAATGACAATTATGTTCATTCCAATATCAAAAACATATCCCTTTTATAAAAAAAAGGATCATTGGTAAAAACAAATAGAATATAAGTTTTGTACCCGGAAGGGTTTGAGCTTTTACGGTGATATAATTCTTGGTGGTGATTGATCAAAAAAAAATCTTAGAGTTACAGTTTTTTAAAATTTGAGATTAATATTTCTATAATTATTCACGAGAACTCCAGTTTTACTTTTTTAGGTACTCAAACGGATACTCGTAAAATAAAATTCAACAGTCTATGGTTTTGGGACTTACTATTGTAAAAATATATGCTAAACCAATAATTTTTCTATCAGTTGAGACAAAGCTTCTAATTATTGCTTTACTTTACAACTTAAAAATTAATTTAATTCACACATAAAATGAAAAAACTATTATTTCTTGTCGCTATTTTAATTTCAGGCTCTTCAATGTCTGCTCAGAACGCAAAAGTAGCACATCGTTTTCCTTTATCCGGTGATGGAGGTTGGGATTATATTACTGTCGACGAAACAACAAATCGGGTTTATACTTCGCACGGTAATATTGTTCAGGTAATTAATGCTGCCGATGGAAAACTGGTAGCAACCATCGAAAACTTGAGTGGAGTTCACGGAATTGCGCTAGCACACGATTTGAATAAAGGCTTTATCAGCAATGGCCGCGATTCTTCAGTTACGGTTATTGATCTCACTACTTACAAAACCATTACTAAAATACAGGTAACTGGCAAAAATCCGGATGCTATTTTGTATGATCCTTATTCCAAACTTGTATTTACGTTTAATGGCCGTTCGTCAAATGCAACAGTAATTGACGCTAATACCTACGCGATAAAAGGAACTATTCAGTTGGATGGAAAACCTGAGTTTGCGCAAACCGACCTGAAAGGAAATATATTCGTAAACATTGAGGATAAAAGCAAGATAAATGTGATTGACACCAAAACAATGACCGTGGTAAAACATTGGTCAATAGCTCCGGGAGAAGAACCAAGCGGATTGGCTTTGGATAACGAAAATCACCGTTTATTCTCGGTTTGTAGCAATAAATTAATGGTAGTTACAGATGCACTTTCAGGAAAAGTTATCACCACTTTAGCTATTGGAGACGGTTGTGATGGAGTGGCTTTTGATAAAGTTCTAAAACGTGCATACAGCTCAAACGGCGAAGGAAACATTACGGTTGTACAGGAAATCAACAAAGATAAATTTGTGATTTTAGAAACTATTAAGACTCAAAAAAGTGCTCGTACCATTGCTGTGAACAACACAACGCACCATCTTTATTTGCCGGCGGCTGAATATAAACAAGCAGAAGCAGGTAAAAGGCCGGCAGTTGTGCCGGGTAGTTTCGTCATTTTAGATATTGATGCAAAATAACCAGGATATTCCCTTGTGCGTTCTGAATCATATCAAATTTAGTGAAAAAAATGATATAATTGAGTTGGAATAAAGTGCATTCTATTTTCTCTAAACTAAAATATAGACTTTTTTGTTTAGGCTTCATTAAACCATTACTCAAGTTTTGAGTCTTACTATAAATTTAATAATAATCATAAAAAAAACAAGCATGAAAAAGTATGTAATTTTCTTATTCGCAGCAATCTTTGTATTCTCAGTTAGTGTTAATGCACAAGGTAAAAAAGGCAATAAAGGTATTGAGAAAAAAGTTGAAAAAATGGTCACTGACCTTGGATTAAATGATACTGAAAAAGCTTCAGTAACTACTTTGTTTGAAAAACAGGCCGGAGAAGTTAAAGCACTTAAAGAAGGAGCTGATACCGAAAGTGCTGAGTTTAAAGCAAAAATGCAAGATTTGCGCAAAACACAGGAAGCTGAATTGAAAAGTGTAATTGGCAATGAAAAATATGCCAAACTAAAAGAAATTCGTGCTGCTGAAAAAGCAAAAAAAGAAGCTCAATAATGAGTTAAAAAGTTGATGTAATTTAATGAAGTCCTGTAAAAATTAAAAATTTTACAGGGCTTTTTTATTTCAATCTTATCAGAGGAATTTTACCTGATTAGTAAGAGACTAATTTGCGATGATCAGTTGGAAATATAGAAAGGCCGCTAAAAATTGAACTTCTTGGTTTAAGATTAGTTGTACGACGGAAATCTCAAAGAAGTGTCAATGTCATTCCGAGTAACGCGAGGAATTTAAAATATTGATAATCAGTGCTTATGTAAATTAGGTCATTAGTAACTAAGTGAGAAATCTAACTTTTGAAAAGCAAAGAAGTTTACCGGACAATAGTAAATTTCAATATTGTTTTTTTGTTCACGAACATTTAATACAGAAAATGCTTTATACTAAACACAAAGCAATTGTAGAAAAAAAATCTAATTACTTGTTTTATTTTTTAGTCAGCTAAAATTTTGGTAATTTTGTGCGATTTTTTGCACGGTTATTTTTAACCAGCGATTGTAATTTTAGTAATTTTACAGGTTGAAATATCAGTATGAAAAAAATATATTTAGGCTTGATATTGATTCTCGGTAGTGTTTTTAATATACAAGCATTATCTGCCGATTCCATACAGTCCGTTTATGCAAATGGAGAATTCAAAACTCATTATCAAAGGCATACAGTAGCATCGTCGGATATTGCTTCGGATATTGCCGACTATCTTGAAAGTGATTTTCACAATGCACCAAGCCACTTGTTTGATTGGGCTTTGAAAGATCTGGGATTGCAGAATAAAAATAATGAAGTAATTATTATTTTGAAATCATCAACTGACGATCCCAAAACAGGAATTACACATGGGGTTTTCGACATTATTGTTCCTCATTTCACAACATTCAAAGATGTAAAAGTTGATGCGATCGTTTCGAAAACGAAATATGCAAACGGATCAATTAAAGTTGTTGCCAATATCATTTATTCAAGCTTACTACTCAAAAATGCACAGGGTGTTATCACGTTCATTCCTCAGAAAAACAACGATTTAGTTCTTGTTACGGATGTAAAAATAAATTTCGGTTGGTTTTTTAATTTTTTTATTACCAAGCGACGTTACAAAAGTATTGTGGAATGGAGAATAAAAAAATTCACTGAAAATATAGCTGAGGAGTGTGAACTCAGGCAAATGAAACTGGCGAAAAATTCGAAGTAAACCCCACTGATGAACCGAAAAGAAAATTGTACTTTTGCAAAACGAATGAATAAAAGCCTTTTCTTAGCGGTTTTGTTATTTTATACTGTTTTAGCATTGGCATCGCCTATCGATTCAATCTCAACAGTTTACAAAAATGGTGAATTTGTAACATATTGTCAGGTATTCGTAAAAGCATCAGAAAGTGTAAGTGATTCAGTTACAAATGATTTTGATTTTCAAATGCGTACTAACCTGAACGGTTTATTTAGTTGGGCATTAAAAGGAATGAATCTGAGAAAAGAGCAAGATGAATTGATGATGTTTTACTTTAAATCAACTTCATTTACAAATGAAACGAATATTCTTAGTGCGGTTGGCGATGTAATTGTGCCGGGATTGATTACCATTCCAGATATTTATGTAGACAGCAGACTCACCTCAAAAAAGTTTACAAACGGGAGAAATTTGGTTTATATCGATTTGATAAGTGCAAATGGGTTTATGAAGAAAATGAATAACACATTTTCGGTTATTCCGCATAAAAATCAGGGAGTTTGGTACACGCTTGAATCACACGTCCGGTTCGGGTGGTTTTTCGATATTTTTATTACTCAAAAGCGGTTTAAAAGTATTATGGAATGGCGACTGAAAAAGTTTGTACACAATTTGAAAGACGAAGCGGAACGAAGAGAGAAAAAGAACAGTTAGCAGTTATCAGTTATCAGTGAAAAAAACTCAACAACAACATAACAACATAACAACACAACGACTCAACATATAAATGGCAGAAAAAACATTAATAGAAAAATTAGAAGGATTACAGCATAAGTTCGAAGAGATTTCGACATTAATAACCGATCCGTCAGTGATAAATGATATGAAACGGTTTGTGAAACTTAATAAAGAGTATCGCGAATTGGAACGTATCATGGTGGCACAGGCGGAATACAAAACATCTTTATCACATTTAGCAGAAGCAAAAGAATTACTCGACAGCGAAACTGATACCGAAATGCGTGAAATGGCAAAAGCGGAAATTGATGAGATTGAACCTAAAATTCCCGAAATGGAAGAAAATATCAAGTTACTGTTGATTCCTGCAGATCCTGAAGATAACAAAAATGCCATTGTGGAAATCCGTGGTGGAACCGGTGGTGACGAAGCGGCCATTTTTGCCGGTGATTTATTTAAAATGTACCTAAAATACTGCGAGACAAAAGGATGGAAAACTGATATAACCAATATCAGTGAAGGAACTTCAGGCGGTTACAAAGAAATTATCTTTACCGTTTCCGGCGATAACGTTTATGGAACTTTGAAATACGAATCGGGTGTTCACCGCGTACAACGTGTTCCTCAAACCGAAACTCAAGGACGAGTTCATACTTCAGCTGCAACCGTGGCTGTTCTTCCCGAAGCGGAAGAATTCGATATCGATGTAAAAGATTCGGATATTCGAGTGGATACTTTCTGTTCTTCGGGAGCCGGCGGTCAGTCCGTAAATACAACTTATTCGGCCATCCGTTTGGTACATATTCCAACAGGAATAACTGTTCAGTGCCAGGATGAAAAATCACAGCATAAAAATAAAGCAAAAGCCATGATTGAGCTTCGATCGCGTATTTATGCCATTGAACATCAGAAATACTTAGACGAAATTGGTTCAAAACGAAAAACTATGGTTTCAACCGGTGACCGATCCGCTAAAATACGAACTTATAATTATCCGCAGGGACGAATTACCGATCACCGTATCAATTTCACCATTTATAATCTTGCTGCATTTATGGGAGGTGATATTCAGGGTGTTATCGATCAATTAATGGTGGCTGAAAATGCAGAACGCTTGAAAGAAAGTGAATTGTAAGAAAAAAATGATTTGTTTATTATTGAAAAAATCACTTCCTTTGTTCGTAAAATTTAAAATATGAAACCTGTATTTGATAAACGGATATTTTGGGATGTCAATTTTGAGACACTCGACATTGATTCAAAAGCCGATTTTGTGATTACACGGGTTTTTGAACGGGGAGATATTGAAGACATTCGTCAGTGCAGAAGATATTATGATGAAAAAAAGATTGAACAAGTGCTGCTTAATGCCCGATTTTTACCTGAACATAGAATGAATTTAGCTGCAATAATAATAAATCATGACGTAACTGAACTAAAATGTTATATAAACAGACAGTTGAACCCGGGACTTTATCCTTATTAAAAGAATTAATGTCAATTCCGACTTTAAAAAATTTCTGTTTAGTCGGAGGTACTGCATTATCTTTAAAATTCGGACATCGCAAGTCGATTGATCTTGATTTATTTTCAAACATAAATTTTGATAAAAATATTTTAACTGAAACCTTGAAATCACATTTTGGAAACAGATTTGTTTACGAAAACACGTTTGCCAAATGGGGTATTTTTTGCTATATCGATAATATTAAAGTAGACATTGTTTATTATCCTCATCCTCAAATTGGTGTAATAGAAGTTATTGAAAAGATTCGATTCATCAGTGAAAAGGATTTAATTGCAATGAAAATTCAGGCAATTCTTGGGCGGGGAAAAAAAAAGGATTTTTGGGATATTGCTGAACTGCTCAATAAATATACAATTCAGAACTTTATTGATTTTCATAAAGAAAAATATGTTGGGCAATTGTTGGGAATTTCTGTTCCTAATGCAATGATTTACTTTACCGATGCCAACGAAAGTGAAGATCCTGAAACAATCAAAATTAAAAGTTGGTTGGAAATTAAGAAAATTATCAGTAAAAAAGTCCGGGATTTTTTAATTTGAATTTTTTGAATATATAGAACGAAAATTTTAGAATAATATTTAAACAGAATGACTAAACAAGAATTTTTTGAAAACATAAAACGCAAGAAATCATTTCTTTGCGTCGGACTTGATACAGATATAAATAAAATTCCTGAACATTTGTTTGACGAATCCGATGATGCCATTTTCGAATTCAACAAAGCAATCATTGACGCAACAGCAGATCTATGCGTGGCTTACAAACCAAATCTTGCCTTTTATGAAAGTATCGGGTTAGAAGGTTGGGAAGTGCTGGAACGTACCGTTGATTATATCCGCGAGAATTATCCCGATCAGTTTATAATAGCTGATGCCAAACGAGGCGATATCGGAAATACTTCGGCTATGTATGCACGGACCTTTTTTGGTAATATGGAATTTGATTCAGTTACAGTTGCACCGTATATGGGTGAAGATTCAGTTTCTCCGTTTCTAACTTACGAAGGAAAATGGGTGACTCTATTGGCACTGACATCGAATAAAGGAGCATTGGATTTCCAGCTTATGCGTGATGATCAAGGCGTTTTCTTATTTGAAAAAGTCTTGAAAACTTCTCTCAAATGGGGAACAGATGAAAATATGATGTACGTTGTCGGAGCTACCAAAGCCCAAATGCTGACTGATATAAGAGCCATCGTTCCTAATCATTTTCTTTTAGTTCCAGGAGTTGGAGCTCAGGGAGGAAGTTTGGAAGAAGTTACCCGATTCGGTTTAAACAGCACGTGTGGTTTACTAGTCAATTCATCCCGCCAGATTCTCTATGCTTCTTCCGATAAAGATTTTGCAAAAGCAGCACGTAATGAAGCGCAAACTGTTCAATCGGAAATGGAATTTTTACTGAAACAGGCAGAATTGATTTAATTTAATCATTTCCGAAAAGTACAAAATCCCCTGAATCAATTGATTCAGGGGATTTTTATAAATATCTTTCTCAAGTTAATTCGAATAGCGTTAATGCCTGTGACTTCCAGAGCGAAGTGACTTTGGCGATCCAACCCACGAACAACCCAAACAATAAAGCAAAGTCAAATCAAATCCTGTAAGTGAATCATTTTCATGAACCGGAATAACTTCATAAAGCTCATTCACAGTCACCAGACAGGTTTCATTCAGTTCATTTTTCACAAAGAACCTGTGAACTTCACATTGTGGACATTTTAAGTTTTTCATTTTCAGGTAAATCAGCCTTTTATTATCCTGCTAATTCTTCAGTCAGATTTTCGTTTTCACATCGGATAATTCTTCCGGGAAATTTTTTCACCCAATTCATATTATGCGTAGCCATAATCACTGTTGTTCCAGAAAGACGGATATTATACAGTAATTCAACCAGTTCATTGCCCGTTTCAGGGTCAAGGTTTCCTGTTGGTTCATCAGCAAGAATCATTTCAGGAGAATTAAGTAAGGCGCGTGCAATTACAATACGTTGTTGTTCGCCTCCTGAAAGTTGATGTGGCATTTTGTATCCTTTCGAACTCATTCCAACCTGGCTCAACACGTTTGAAATTTGGTCATCAATGGCTTGCTGATCTTTCCATTCGGTTGCTTTTAGTACAAAATCCAGATTATCATTTACAGATCGGTCAGTCAATAACTGAAAGTCCTGAAAAACAATACCTATTTTACGACGTAGAAAAGGAATATCTGCTGATTTAATCGTGTGTAAATCATAATTTAAAACACCTGCAACACCTGAATCAATACGAACATCGTGGTAAAATGATTTGAGCAATGTGCTTTTTCCACTTCCAACCTTTCCCAGCAAATAAATAAATTCACCGGAATGAATTTCGAGCTGAACATTTTTCAAAACTGTCAATTCCTGTTGACAAATATCAACATCTACATATTTTACCAAAAGTTTCTTTTCCATGATAATTTGATTTCTATTAATTAATTTCCAATTCCCGATTGCAAATTGGAAATTGAGCGATTGGAAATTTATTTATGTCTTTTCTTTAATTCACGCGCCAAGTCGTGGAGAGAATGACCTTTTGAAGTCAGCAAAACAATCAGGTGATACATCAAATCAGAAGCTTCGTAAATAAAACCTTCGTCAGTTCCATTTGTAGCTTCAATAACGGTTTCCACAGCTTCTTCACCCACTTTTTGAGCCATTCGGTTCACACCTTTTTTGAAAAGTGAAGTAGTGTACGAACCTTCGGGCATTTCATTAAAACGAATCTGAATAAAATCCTGCAAATATTTAAGGAAAGTAATATCACCTTCATTACTTTCGCCCCAACAAGTATCTGTTCCGGTATGACAAACCGGTCCAACCGGATTTACTTTCACCAGCAATGTATCATTATCACAATCAGGTGTAATGGAAACGAGATTCAGAAAGTTACCACTCTCCTCCCCCTTTGTCCATAAACGGTTTTTTGAACGGCTAAAAAAAGTAACCAGTTTGGTTTCCTGAGTTTTTGCCAAGGCTTCTTCATTCATATATCCAAGCATCAACACTTTGGAAGTCAGTTCATCTTGAATAATAGCCGGAACCAATCCGCCCGATTTTAGAAAATCTATATTCATTTTATTTGATTTTTCATTTTTAACTATGAGATTACAAAATTACAAAAAATGTGGCATATAACAGTGGGATTCAAAGAAAAGAATGTTTATTGTCGGTTGGTCGACTTATTTATTAAAAAAAAAATCCTGAAATCCAATTGCTGGTTTTCAAGATTATTTTAGTCTATTTTTTTACTAATTCATAAAAGAGTCAAACTTTGCCACTTTTAAACTTTATGAACTTTAAAAACTTTATGAACTTAGAAAAACTTACATTAAATTTATATTCAAATCCAAACAATCTTTATACATTTGTTGAGGCCAAATACTAGCTTGAATCTCACCGACATGCGCTTTTCGTAGAAAGAACATGCAAAGTCTTGATTGTCCTATTCCTCCACCAATTGAAAGCGGTAAAGTACCTTCGGCCAACCGTTTATGAAAATACAATTGCAAACGATCCATTTTGCCTTCCATTTCGAGCTGATAAAGCAATGCTTTCTTATTCACGCGAATTCCCATTGACGAAACTTCGACAGCCATCTCCAAAACTGGATTCCATAAAATAATATCTCCATTCAGACCGGCAAGTCCATTTTCAGCTATTGTCGACCAGTCATCATAATCCGGTGCTCGGCCATCGTGTTTTTGTCCATCGCTTAACAAACCACCAATTCCAATAACGAATACGGCTTTATGTTTTTTCGTAAATTCATTTTCACGCTCTTTCGAAGTCAAAGTCGGGTAAAGTTTCCGCAAATCTTCGGAATGAATAAATGTAATTTCAGATGGAAGACAAGGTTTAATATCCGGAAAACTTTCGGAAACAAGATATTCAGTTCTTAAAAAGGAAGCATATATTTTGTTGACAATCATTTTCAGAAATTCGATATTCCGTTCTTCTTCCGACATAACACGTTCCCAATCCCACTGATCCACGTAAAGTGAATGTAGATTACCCAGTTCTTCATCGGCACGAATCGCATTCATATCCGTGTAAATTCCGTAACCTTGTTCAATATCATAATCAGCCAGTGTGAGACGTTTCCATTTTGCGAGTGATTGCACAACTTCGGCGGTTACATCGGCCATATCTTTTATTGGAAAATTAACTGCTCTTTCCACACCGTTCAAATCATCATTTATTCCGGTTCCACGTAACACGAAAAGTGGTGCAGTTACACGGCGTAAACGTAATTCTGACGAAAGATTGGACTGAAAAAAATCTTTGATTTTGATAATGCCCAGTTCTGTCTGCTGAAGATTTAGAATGGGTTTGTAATTAGTCGGTTTAAATAAGTAACTCATGATAATCTATTTTCGTGTTTTTTAGTTATTGTTTCAAAATACGGACAAAGATAATCATTTTGTCAGTATATTATCAAAATACGTATCATTATTTATTTATTTTGTGTAAGATAATAGTTTTCTGCACAAAAAAAGCGTCTTATCCTATATTTTGGAAAGACGTTTTAAGGTTTTTAATTCATTATTTTTTCCGTTCGTATTCCGAAAATGAATAAGGATATGGATTCTTTTCGTCAGCTTCAAAATCTTCCCGACTTAATTGGTTCCATTCATCGAAATTGATTTCCGGGAAAAAAGTATCGGCCTGAAATTCACCATGAATCCATGTAATATACATTGAATCAATTTTATCAATACATTGTTTGAAAACGGTTTCACCTCCTATAATAAATACTTTTTCTTCATGTTCACAGAGAAAAATTGCATCTTCAAGTGAATCGGCTTCAAAATAGCCTTCATTTACGCCTTCGGACATATTGGAAGTCAATACAATGTTTTTGCGGTTTGGAAGAGGACCATTTGCTAAACTTTCAAAAGTCCGTTTTCCCATAACAATAGCATGACCAGTGGTAAGCTGTTTAAAATGTTTCAAATCTGCCGGCATATGCCAAGGTAAATTGTTGGATTTTCCGATCGCGTAATTATCGGAAACAGCTGCAATAATCGAAATTTTTGACATAATATTTTATTTTAAAATCGTTCAATTATCCGGAATCTATTTATGACAGGAGGCAAAGTTACAAAAAAACGGTTAACCAAACATGATTAACCGTTTCAAATGTTTTGATAGAATGCTGATTTAACGTTAAATAAATATGTGTTTTTTTATCTAAACCGCCACAACTCCCTTTATATGTGGATGTGGATCGTAGCCCGACAACTCAAAATCGGAAAATTGAAATGAAAAGATGTCTTTCACAGCCGGGTTTATTAACATGGATGGTAATTTACGTGGTTCTCGTGAAAGTTGAAGTTTTACCTGTTCCATGTGATTGGTGTAAATATGTGCATCGCCCAGTGTATGCACAAAATCACCTGCTTTTAAACCGCAAACCTGCGCCATCATTTGTAGCAAAAGCGCATACGAAGCAATATTAAATGGCACGCCCAGAAAAATATCTGCACTTCGCTGATATAACTGAAGACTCAGTTTTTCATCGGCAACATAAAATTGAAAAAACGCGTGACAAGGTGGCAGGTTCATATTGGGAATATCGGCTACGTTCCAGGCACTGACAATGATACGACGTGAATCTGGATTGTTTTTTATCGTATTCACAGCATCAGTAATCTGATCAATGTGTCCGCCGTTGTAGTCGGGCCACGAACGCCACTGATAACCATAAATATGTCCTAAATCTCCGTTTTCGTCCGCCCAATCATTCCAAATTCTTACTCCGTTATCCTGAAGATATTTTACATTCGTATCTCCGTTCAGAAACCACAATAATTCATAGATTATTGATTTTAAATGCAGCTTTTTTGTGGTGAGACAAGGAAAACCTTCTTCCATATTAAAACGCATTTGATGCCCGAAAACACTGATAGTTCCCGTCCCCGTGCGGTCTTCTTTATGTACACCTTCCGCTAAAACGCGGTTAAGTAAATCTATATATTGTTTCATAAGATACGAATTACACGAATTTTTACGAATTACACGAATTAAGAAAAGAAAAAATTATTTGTCTTTGATCTTTTGTCTTTTGTCTAAGATCTTGGTTCTTGGTTCTTGGCTCTTGGTTCTTGGCTCTTGAATCTAATACAACTTATAGGTCGTTTTCAACACTCTGAACTCTGTACGACGGTTTATTTGATTCGCTATTTCTTGTTGTTCGGGAGTCAGCTTCGTTACAAAAGCTTCATCCAACACATCATTCTCTTTCAAGAAGTTGTATTTTGCTGCCAGAGCAGCATCCACAACCACAGGTTTTTCTTCACCGTTACCCACCGATGTCAAACGATCTGATGCAATACCGTGTCCAATTAGATAATCGACAACCGATTTAGCACGTTTCTCGGATAATATTTTATTCGAAGCATTATTTCCAACCATATCCGTATTGGAACTAAGTTCGATGGTAATATTCGGATTATCATTCAACAATTTAACCAATACCTGCAATCCATTTTCAGAAGCCGGTGTCAGATCCCATTTGCCAAATTCATAGAAAATATTGTCCAATTGAATTGGTTTTGAAATAGCTGAAAGTTGAAAATCAACTGTAAACATTTGGCTGGAAGTCAAACCCTGTGTAGAAAGTTTATTTGCTTGATTCAGATAACCGCGTGCTGAAGCCATCATCACACAATCCATATCTTTATCCAGTTTTATTCGGTACGTTCCATCCTTTTTGGTTTGCACTCGGGCATTAAATCCTGTATTGGTAATCAGTCGAATGGTTGCATCCGGAATCGCGCTTCCTTTTTCATCAACCACTTTTCCCTGAAGTGAGTAAGCCATTTCCGGTAACTCAAAACTGTAGATATTATCGTAACCTTTCTGATCATTTCGGTTCGACGAGAAGAAACCGTTTTCTTTTTTACCTGCGAAAGTCATTCCGAAATCATCTGAAGATGAATTGATTGGAATTCCCATATTTTCAACATTCCAGCTACCATCTTTTTTAGGAGATGCCTTAAAAATATCAAGTCCACCGAATCCTGGAAGTCCGTTTGATGAGAAATAAAGTGTTCCATCTTCACGAACAGTCGGGAACATTTCATCGGCTGGTGTATTGATATCCGGTCCGAGGTTTTCAATATATTTGCATTCTCCTTTTTCTATAGTTCCTTTCCATATATCTTTTCCTCCAAGTCCGTTTTTGGCATCCGAAACAAAATAAAGCGTCGTTCCATCAGGACTTATAGCCGGATGTGCCACCGAAATGGTACTATCTTTGAAAATCTTTATTTTCTGAGGTGTACTCCAGGTTCCTCCGGCACGGTTTGTCGAATAAATTTCAGTTCCTAATCCTCCTGATTCCACATGTTGTGCTTTAGTAAAATACATAATCTTACCATCGGAAGTGAGCGAACAAACTCCATTGTCATCGTCCGGTTTATTGATTTCCGGACCTAATAACTCAGGCTTTTCCCATTTACCGGCAGCATTTTTACGGGTTGAATATATGTTATTGTTGGGTTGGCCGGTAATGGTATTGTTTTTCATTAACAGCTTTTTGTTGTACTGTCGCGAAGACGTGAACAACAGTGCATCTCCGTCTGAATTCATAAAAGCCGGACTGAAGTTGTCGGTCATTCGTGCATTCAGAAAATCGGCTTTACGAACGGTATAGGGCGATGGATTTGATTTCCATTTTGTCATTTCATCACAGGCAAAGATTCCATTTTTGGCAACAACACTTGAACTATCTTTTTTCAGATAAATATCATAATTCTTTTTCGCATCGGCATATTTGCCATTCCGTTGCAAAACCAAAGCATAATTCAGATAAACAATACTATCGGCATAATTATTTCGGATTGCATTTTGGTACGCGATTTCAGCACGATAATTATTAATCAATCGGTAACATTCAGCCTGTCTGAAAGCAATTTTAGATCTCAACGATTTGTCCTTGTACGGAACGCTCGAGTAAATCCGCTTATACAAATCACCCGCAACAAAATACTCTCCGATATCATAACGTTTATCCGCTTTTTTAATGCGCGCATTCAAACTACAACCCTGAAGAATAAAGGCTGTCAGTATTAGAATGATGAATGATGAGAATTTTAAATGCATAAGTTACAGTTATCAGTAGACCCCTAAATCTCCGTCAGCTGACGGAGACTTGAAGATGCTTCTCGGCTCTTTGTTCTTTAATCTTTAATCTTTAATCTTTAATCTTGGCTCTTGGTTCTAAAATCTTGGCTCTTTATTCTAAAAATCTACTCCAACTCATGTATCACCAGTCCCGAACGTAGTTTTGGTTCAAACCAGGTGGTTTTTGGAGGCATAATGTTTCCGGTATCGGCAATGTCAATCAGTTGTTTCATTGATACGGGATAAAGTGCAAGTGCCACACGCATTTCACCGCAGTCGACACGTTTCTGAAGTTCACCAAGTCCACGTATACCACCCACAAAATCAATCCGTTTATCGCTACGAAGGTCTTTTATTCCCAATACATTATCCAGAATCAGATTCGACGAAATGGTTACATCCAACACTCCGATCGGATCATTATCATTGTAGGTTCCGGTTTTTGCTGTTAACGAATACCAGAAGCCCGACAGATACAACGCAAAATTGTGTAATTTTTTGGGTTTGTAAATATCTTTTCCTTTCTTTTCCACTTCAAAATTTACGGACAGTTTCGCCAGAAATTCTTCGTCAGTCATGTTATTTAGGTCTTTCACCAAGCGATTGTAATCGATAATATTCAACTGATTGTCTGGGAAACAAACCGCCATAAAGAAATTATATTCTTCGTTACCGGTATGAGCGGCATTATTCTTTTGTTTTTCCAAACCTACCAACGCAGCTGCGGCACTTCGGTGATGACCATCGGCAATATAAAGCGACGGAATACCAGCAAATAATTCCGTGATGCGCGCAATGGTTTTTACTTCGTCAATTACCCAGAAATGATGGCCGAAACCATCGCCCGGAGCCACAAAATCATAGTGCGGTTTATTTTTGATAATGTCCGAAACGATAGCATCCAGTTCGGTGTTATGCGGATAAGCAAAAAACACGGGCTCAATATTGGCATTATTCACACGCACATGCTTCATGCGATCTTCTTCCTTATCGCGTCGGGTAAGTTCATGCTTTTTAATATTTTCTTTCACATAATCTTCCACGTTAGCACAAACCACCAAACCGTATTGTGTTTTTCCGTTCATCGTCTGTGCATACACGTAGTATTTTTCAGTTTCATCCTGCACCAACCAACCTTCTTTACGGAACTTTGAAAAGTTTTCAGCCGCTTTGGCATACACTTTTTCTTCGTGTTCGTCCGTTCCGGGTGTAAAGTCAATTTCAGGTTTAATAATATGATACAACGACATTAGATTTCCTTCAGCCTCGGCGCGTGCTTCTTCCGAATTCAATACATCATACGGGCGCGAAGCAACTTTTTCAACTAAATTCTGAGGAGGGCGAATGCCTTTAAACGGTTTGATAACAGCCATAACGGTGAGTTTAATTTTTGATTTTTTAAAGACACAAATGTACGAAAAAGTTTGGGAAAAAATAAAGTGAAACACAACTTGCTGATTTGTATCTTTTTTTAAAATTATTTTGATATTTCAGAATCATGAATTCTAGCACTATCCACTTGCTGAGGTGGATTTGCAAACCTACACAATCAAACGAGCTTGCTGTGGCGCAGCAAGGATGAATAGAATCTCAGGCAAGCTTGCTGTGGCGCAGCATGGATGAATTGAATCTGAGGCAAGCTTGCTGTGGCGCAGCAAGGATGAATTGAATCTCAGGCGAGCTTGCTGTGGCGCAGCAAGGACGAATTGAATCTGAGACGAGCTTGCTGCGGCGCAGCAAGAGCAAATTCGTTTTCAGGCAAGCCTGCTGTGGCGCAGCAAGAGCAATATTTTTTAAATTCACATCAAAAAGAAACTTAATATGTAAATGCAACAGTTTACAAACTTGTGTAATCTAGTACATCTTTTTATTGAACACCGAGTTTGAATGCAATAAACCGGTAGTGTAAACAATTATATTTCAATGTCGTTTAAATAGTGAATTAGCACACTTAACAGACAAAAAAAAATAAATATCATTATTCAAAAACAACTATATAAACGAAATTTATTCATCATTAAACAGTGATAATCCGTACACTCCGTTTAATCCGATTACCTACTAAACGACATTGAATTATATATTATCAATTATCAATTATGAATTATGCATTAGTTTTTGTACTTTTGCATCAATTTGTATAAAAATAGATTATGAGCTTAGAACTTAGTGAACAAGAACAGTTCAGACGTCAAAGTCTGGACGAATTACGAAATCTCGGCATCGACCCCTACCCTGCCGCATTGTATCCAACCGACACATTTTCCACCAATATAAAAGCTGAATTTAAAGACGAGGAAAGCAAAAAAACCGTTTGCATTGCCGGCCGAATCATGAGCCGACGCATCATGGGAAAAGCTTCGTTTATGGAATTGCAGGATTCAAAAGGGCGAATTCAGGTTTATGTAAGCCGTGACGACATCAGCACCGAAGCACAACCCGAAATGTATAACTCGGTATTCAAAAAACTATTGGATATCGGTGATTTTATTGGCATAAAGGGTTTCGTTTTTCGTACCCAAATGGGCGAAATAAGCGTTCATGCGCAGGAAATGACCGTTTTATCAAAATCACTTCGTCCGCTTCCAATTGTAAAATACAAAGATGGTGTGGCTTTTGATGCATTTGAAGACCCTGAACAACGCTACCGTCAACGCTACGTGGATTTAGTAGTAAACGAAGGTGTAAAAGATATTTTTCTGAAACGCACCAAAGTTTATCAATCGATGCGCGACTATTTTAATGCTGAAGGATATATTGAAGTGGAAACTCCGATTCTGCAATCTATTCCCGGTGGTGCTTCGGCTCGTCCGTTTATGACACACCACAATGCGTTGGATATGCCGCTTTACCTCCGTGTGGCCGATGAATTATATTTGAAAAGACTGATTGTTGGCGGTTTCGAAGGTGTGTACGAATTCTCCAAAAACTTCCGAAACGAAGGTATGGATCGTACCCATAATCCCGAATTTACCGCCATGGAAATATATGTAGCCTACAAAGACTACAACTGGATGATGGATTTTACGGAGAAAATGATTGAAAAAATCTGCTTTGACGTGAACGGAACCAACGAAATTACGGTTGGTGACAAAACTATTAGCTTTAAAACTCCTTTCAAACGGATTACCATGATTGATGCCATCAAAGAATATACTGGCATTGACATCAACGGTATGGACGAAGTTCAACTACGCGACGTATGCAAACAATTGCACATTGAGGCGGACAACACCATGGGCAAAGGCAAAATGATTGACGAAATATTCGGAGAAAAATGCGAAGGAAACTATATTCAACCAACATTCATTACCGATTATCCACGCGAAATGTCACCACTTTGCAAGCGACATCGTGATAATCCGGAACTGACCGAACGTTTCGAATTAATGGTAAACGGGAAAGAACTTGCTAATGCGTATTCGGAACTAAATGACCCGATTGATCAACTCGGACGTTTTCAGGAACAATTGAAACTAAGCGAAAAAGGCGATGATGAAGCCATGTTTATTGATATGGATTTTGTTCGCTCGTTGGAATATGGTATGCCACCAACTTCGGGAATGGGAATTGGTATGGATCGATTGGTTATGCTGATGACAGGTCAGGTTGCCATTCAGGAAGTACTCTTCTTTCCTCAAATGAAACCTGAAAAAGTAGCTAAAAAAGATGTACCTGAAAAATTTATTGCAATCGGAATACCTACAGAATGGGTTGACGTGGTTCAGAAAGCCGGAATAACAATGCTTGCCGATTTAAAAGGACTGAATCCGAATAAATTCCATCAGGATATTTGCGGAATCAATAAAAAGAACAAACTCGAACTTACTAATCCTTCGAAAGAAGAGGTGGCTGAATGGATTGCAAAAGTACAATAGAAAAACCCCTAACCCCTTAAGGGGAATTTAGTTAGTAATTTCTCTATTTTTTTTTAGTAATCAACATATTTATAAATAAACTAATTTAGCTCCCCTTTAGGGGCTGGGGTATATGAACGAAAAAAGTAAAATCGGCGTAATTGGCGGTGGTAGTTGGGCAACAGCTATTGCAAAAATATCGCTTACCAATTCTGAAGAAATCAATTGGTATATGCGCCGTCAGGAGCAGATTGATGAATTTAT
>JBBRTR010000032.1:0-24124 GCA_038244215.1 Bacteroidales bacterium | reverse complement strand
TTTCGATTTCAGGCAAAGAATATACTGATAGCCAACTAATTGTTCAATTTCATGAATCGTCAAACGGATCATATTTTCATTCTTTCGTCCGGCAATATTCTTTTTGTCAGCATAAAGTTTTAAACCGCTAGCATTCAATAAGGGTTGTTTCACAGATACAAACGCCTGAAATTGTCCGCCGTTTGAAATAGATAAATCATAACCGGTATAATTGGTTGCTCCGGCAGAAGTTAATTCAAAACGATTCGCATTGTTGTCATGTGAGATAATAGGAGCAAAGAGGACGTTGGAATTGAGATTAATTTCCGGACTTTTTAAAATGCGTTCAGTTTGCTGATAATCAAGTTCTAACAGTTTATTATCTGCCTTGTTTTTTTGAATTAACGGACTATTTACTTTGGCCTGTTCGATGAAATAATTCAAATCATGTTGCTGCGAATAACTAATCTCAGCAATGAAAATCAACAGTATCGGAAGTAAATAATTCTTTTTCATTCGGCTATTTTAATTTTTCCGGGTGATACGAAAGCAATGCAGTTCATTTTTAATATAATGAATTTCTAACTGATTTGTTTCGCATATATTTTTTACAATTGCTAAACCAAGACCGTATGACTTTGAGTTTCCTTTGGTAAATCGTTTGAAAATACTAGCGTCGGTTAGCGAATTCGGTTCACCGGTATTACAGATTTTAAATTCAGATGTATTTATATGTATTTGAATTTCACCATTTTCAAGATTGTGTCTTAATGCATTTGAAAATAGGTTATTTATCAATATCTCGGCCAGTTGTTCATTTATTTTTATTTCAAAATTATCTGTGAAAATATTTTTGACCGTGATGTGTTTCGACTCAAATAAGGATGAAAATTCTTCTGTCTTACGTTCAATAATTTCATTGATGGAAATAACCTTGTCGGCAATAAATTGACGGTTTTCAATTTTTGTCAAAAGTATAAGGCTTTGATTCAAAGAAGATAATCTTTTCAAAGCATTAATAGAAGTAAGTACTTTTTTAAATGTTTCTTCATTCAAATCCTGTTGAAGGATTTCTTCCAAATTGAGCAAAACTATGGATAACGGAGTTTGAATCTCGTGTGAAGCATTTTCGGAGAATTCTTTCAAGGAGAAATAATCCGATTTTAATTTCTCGGTTAAACGATCTATAATTTTATTCAGACGATCGAATTCTTCAATGTCCGATTTCAAAAGCTGAAGCTGATTGTTGGATGAAAAACTAAATTGCTCAATTTGTTTTAGATTTTTTTCAAAATCAGACCAAACGGTTTTATTGATTCGTTTCGAAACAAAAAAAGCAATGATTAAAACAGACAAAAGCAAGATGCACAAAGATTCGGTCAGAATTAAGACTAAATCCTCATTTTCGAATGTGGATTGGCGTAATATTATTTTATAGTAATCATTTTTGACCCGGATTATATTCGAATATTCCAGGTATTGTTCCATTTCATCTTCCCGTATATTTTTAATGTAAATGCTTCTGAATTTATGCTTTTCAAGTTTACATTCAGGCACTTTTGTTACTTCGATAATCGGATAAATATTAGGAATCTCTGATTTGCTTTCCAGTTGATTTTTAATTAATATCTCCTGTTCAATAAGATTTCGTTTGGTATAGTGTAGCAGTATATTATTCAGAACAAAATAAGCCGAAATAGTCACAATCAACAAGGTTCCTGTCAATAAAATAAAATAATTCCGGTTTATTTTAGTAAGAAATTTCATTGTCCAGCAAATTTATAACCCAGTCCGTAGATAGTTTTTATATAATCGATTCCACCGGAAAGTTTTATTTTTTTTCGGATATTATTCAAATGTGTATAGATAAAATCATAATTATCAGCCATATCTATATTGTCTTCCCATAAATGCTCTGCCAATGATTCTTTTGTCAACACTCTGTTTTTGTTGATAAAAAAGTACAAAAACAGGTCATATTCTTTTTTTGTAAACACAATTTCTTTCCCATTTACAGATATCGTTTTGCTGTCGGTGTCAATTGTTATCTCATTAAATTTCAAAACGCTGTTTCCATCAAAATGCCGTCTGCGTATAACCGCTTTAATACGTGAATTCAATTCAGATAATTGAAAGGGTTTGGTCATATAATCGTCGGCACCCAAATCCAATCCATTAATTTTATCATCCGTGGAATTTTTTGCGGACACGATAATAATGCCCGATTTGAGTTGTCTTTCTTTGATAATTTTTAATAGTTCCAATCCATTTCCATCAGGTAAAGTGATGTCTAACAGAATTATATCATAATCATAAATCGATAATTTTTCTTCTGCTTTCTGAAAAGATGAAGCAATTTCGCATGAATAATTTTCCTTTATCAGAAAGTTGCTGATAATGGAAATCAAGTCGGTTTCATCTTCTATAATTAGAATCTTCATATACTAGAACATACTTATCAGTTTATATCTCAAACCCTTGCAAAGATAAAGATTTTTTTTAAGTAAATGCCAATAATTACAACTGATTGTCAAATTTTAAAGCATTATCTTTTGGCTTTTTAGGTGAGCTTCCGAAATTATAGCTAAAACCTAAATATATGGTTTGAGAGCTTCGTTTGCGCATATCTGAACGGTATAAATCCGGAGTATCAATTATATAACTATTTTGGTTTGAATTGAAAATGTCGGAAACTGTCAGAATGATTGCCGCTTTTCGTTTAAAAAGTTCCTGTTTAAGTCCGGTGTTCATAACAAATGTTGCGAGTCTTTTTCCCTGTGGTGTTAATGTTTCGCCTTTATAATTGGAATTTATTTGCCAGAACGTACTTTTGGTCAGATTAAAACTTATATTTCCGTTTGCCGACCACGAAATATCGGATTTATTGCTGCTGTAACCCAAAGCCGAAGCATCGATGGTATTATAAAAAGTATTAGTTGCCAGATTAATGGTTGCAAGTTTGCCGATTGTTGTTGTGAAAATTAATTCCAATCCAGCCGACTGACTTTTATCCAGATTTTCCAACGTAGACATAAATACTCCGTTCCCCATACTCTTGGTAATATAGGTAATCGAATTGTATTTACTCCGGTAATAAAGCGTTGAAAGAAAAGTAGCAGCTTCTTTTTTGAACTGATAACCAAATTCGAAAGAATGAATGTCTTCCGGCAAAAGATTCGGATTACCGGCACGAATATTATTCAAATCCTGATATTCAGGAAACGGATTTAGTTCTTCATCATCCGGTCTGCGAATACGATGGCTGTAGTTCAGTTGTAATTCATGCAAATCGGTCAATTTGTACGAAAGATGCAAAGTAGGGTATAAACGTGAATATTGTGTTTTGATAATTGAATCAAGAGTTACCAGATTAGAATTACAATAGGTTTGTTCACCACGAACCCCCGCCAGAAAGCCTAATTTGCCAATTTCCATTTCATAAGTGGCATACAGGACATGATTATCATCCGAACGGATAAAACGGTTTGAACGTGTAACATCATTATTCCATGTATTCAATACCGGATTTATCAATGTATCACGTACAAGATTTAAATTATTATTAAAGGTTTCAAACAAATAACCTGCTTCAAATTTACTATTTTTTGAAATCGGCAACGAATAATCAGCAGAAAATTGTGATTCCACATTGACATGGTGGTAAAACATATTGTCTTTACTTATCGCTTGAGCAGGAATTCGGTAGGTATTGGTATAATAATTATCTTCATTTTCGTATGAAGTGGACGAAATATAATCAATATTCAGTTCATGGCCTTCTTTATTGAACGTGTGTTTAAAAAAAGCATTTATTTCAAGATCTGATTCAACTTCGGGCTGAAAGCGGTCGCGGTCATAATCTTCGATGACATTCAATGAATTGTCTTTCAGCGAATAAACTGTGTGTTCTTTTTGTTCCTGATACCGGTAATTGTAATTGACCGAAGCACCTAATTTGTTATTGTTGCTGAGTTTGTAATCAAAACCGGCACTTCCTAAATAATAAATAGGATGCGCATTTCCAAGGGTGTATGTGTTCGAATAGTTGGCTAAATGTAATGAATCATAAGCTGTCGATTTCGAGTCACTAATACGTATCCTACTATCCTGACGAATTCCCAGACTTCCAAAAATATTCAGTTTCCCGGGATTATAATTAGCGGCAGTATTTACATTCCAGCGATTATCATTTCCAACATTGGCAGTTATATTACCATTGAATCCAAGACTTTTGTCTTTTTTCAATACAATATTAATAATTCCGGCAGTACCATCCGGTTTGTATTTTGCTGAAGGATTGGTAATGATTTCTATTTTATCGATTGAATTTGCCGGCATCTGTTGTAAAGCAGCTGCAGCATTCATTTTCATCATAGTCGACGGTTTTCCATCAATAAGGATAGTTACATCTCCCGAACCACGCAAACTTACATTACCATCTACATCAACCTGAACCGAAGGAATGTTTTGCATTAAATCGCTCACCGAACCCGATTTGCTCATAACATCCTGACCGACATTAAAGGTTTTACGATCGATGGAATTTACAAAAGTCGATTTTTGTCCGACAACTTCAACCTGAGCAAGTGACTTGGATGATTCAGCAATAAACAATTTGCCCAGATCAATATTTCGTTGTCTTGAGTTAATGCTAACTGAGGGTAAATTCGTTTTATCAAAACCAATAAAACTGTAGCTCACCTTATATTGCCCATAAGGCAAGCCATTGATAATAAATGTACCGTCTTTGTCGGTAATACCACCATTCAGGATAGTCGTATCTTTTAAATTCCGGACTACAACCGTTACAAATTCGAGTCCTGTTCCGCTGGTTTTTTCCGAAATATTTCCTTTGATACTTCCCGAACCATCTATTTCTGCCGCTTTTCCTGATTGAAAACTGAAAATTACAAGCAGAGCAATTAAAATTCTTTTCATTAAACTTGATAATATTGATAAATAAATTAAATAAAAGACCTGACAAACAAGAATCTATCTTGATGTCAGGACTTTTATTCTTTTATTTTTTTTGGAGTATAAATTTAGAGAAAATATGCACAAATAATTTTCTAAATGTCAAATTCAGATTATTCTTTTATTACTTTTCCACTTTCATCAAAACAAACTTCCATATTTTTTTTGTCTTTTAAAAGTGTAACTTCATAGATTTTTCCTTTTGGAGTTTCAGAAATATCCGCTGATTTTATTTTACAACCTGCGTTATTCTTTTCAATTGAAGATTTAATGGCGGCAGGAATCTCAGCAACAGTAATACCATATTCGGTTTCCTTCCAGTTTGCTTTCATATCAAAATTGGCAGAATACATTTTGCCATTCATTTTGAATTCGGCTTCCCATTCGGTTTTACCTTCCTTTCCCCATTTCACGTCCGTAGCTTTTGAGAATTTTTGAGTAAAGGCAGCTTTTACATTGGCTGGAACATTTTTTTCGGATTGTGCTGATACATTGGCACACAATAATGCTAAAACGGCAATTGACAAAATTAATTTTTTCATTTTTGTAGTTTTTTAAATTGTTTATTTGGCAAAACTACAAACTGATTCTAAAGTAATTCTGAAGTTGACCTAAAAAAGTACAAATATTTTTGAATTAATCTGCTATGAGATTATTTTCTAAAAAACCGGAGTACAGTCTCATTAAATAATTCGGGATGTTGCTGACAAACACCATGTTTGGAATCAGGGAAAATGCATAATTCGGCGTTTGGCAAGTTCTGATAAATCTTCAGGGTGTGTTCGGGCTTAATAATATCATGATCACCCGCCATAACCAGAACCGGACAATGAATCTTTTTAAGTTCAGAAAAAGGAATGTTTGGTTCATAAATCATCATCTTTGTAAGTGCAATCGAAGTTTTAGAAGCTGTTTCGGTTTCGACATACTTTTTCATATCCAGAATATCAGAATAGGGTAGGGCAGTTGAATCTGGAACAATATTAGCTCCCGAAATAGCGAGGCGTTTTACTTTCTTTGGACATTGCATAGCCATAATCAATCCATTATTTCCACCATCGCTCCATCCTAAAACCAAGGCTGAATCAATATGCAGATAATCCATCAAGGCACAGAAATCGGAAGCCATTAGAGCGTAGGAAATACTATCGGGTGTACCACCCGATTTCCCTTGAAGGCGGCTGTCAATGGCTATAACATGATACTGTTTCTCAAAAAATGGAATTTGATACTTAAATGCTTTGATTGAACCACCGTTTCCGTGCAACATAATCAAGGGTTGGCCTTTACCATACGATTCGTAATACAATTTTATTCCATTTATCGGAGCATAATGTCCGGCTTCGGGGTTGTTACCGTATGCAATCAAATCTTTTTGCGCAAAGACAGCAACAGAACTGATGATTAAAAAAACGAGACTCAAAATACTAATTTTTGAAGTCAATTTGGAGTATTTATAGTTGTAGTCAATCATTTTCGTCAAAAATAAAATTTATTAAACATTTAATCGAAGAAATCATTTGTTTGCAGTTCAGATATATTTTAGTACGTATTACAAATCCACGCTTGCGGACGGATTTTTATTTATATATTATTTAATTTTCCTTTTAGGGAACCATCCTTTTTTAACTCGTTTTTCTTGCTGAAATAGTTCGAGGATACTCCAAAACAAAGAAAATCCAAGTACACCAAACAGACTGGAAATAATTATACTTTTGATGAATAATGAGCAAATAATACAAAGAATCCCTCCAACTAAGAAGAATGGCCATATTTTTGTTCCAAAATAATACTCTCCTTTAATCACTACCGGATGTAGTAATCCGATTATCAAGAAGGAACTTATGCCGATACTGATACCTAAAAATGAGTCTAATGTAAGCATAGATTAGTTGTTGTAATATGTTATTTTGATTTTTAGAATTATTTAATTCGAATTACTCTAAATATACATCAATGCAATACAATCGCACGGAAGTGGGTTATATCATTTTTGATAATAGTTATTTCTTTTTCCTCATAATAAAAATAATACCTGAGGTTCCACCAGTGCCTTGATAAGTAGAGTTTAAATCAAGTGTTTGAACTAGTTCAAATTGGTTCTCAAACATGTAGTTTAATACGGAAGCAACTGATATTTTGTTTGTTAGTTTTTCTGAATATTCCTTACCTGTTTTTATTTGTTCTGGTGTGTCTCCAAAATCAACATCTACTTTAAGTTTCTTAGTAAGAATTTTATTCTCAATTTTGATGTACGCACATGAAAATGTTTGATCTTGGGTTTGATTCTCTATTTTGGTTTTCTGAACATCTTGCGAAGAAGCAGTCAAACTAATTATCGCAACAAAGGCTAGTGTTAAAATGATTCTCATAGCTGTTTTACTTTCCGGTTTTGTTTATCTCATGCTGGCGCAAGTTTGCAACTTGTGTATTTTCTTATTCTATTTAGCACGGATTATAAAACCGCGATAGATGATGTCACATTGTCATTCATTAAATCAATCTAAACATTTACCAATGCAATACAATCGCACGGGAACTGGAGATAAAAGGGAGTTGTTTTTCCCGCCTCAAATTTAGAAAATAAACTTAACAGCTACAACACTCTCTCTCACTTTTTTTAGATAAATTTTAAAAACCTATATTTTATGGTTTTAGAGCATTCAAAAAAAACGCCGCATTCCGCAAGGGGAATACAGCGTTTTACAAATAAATCACAAACTACAGAAAAACAATAGAAAACTAGCTTTTATTTTTTGATAAACCGGGAAACTGAATTTCCGTCCATTGTTTTTATACTTATTAGGTAAATGCCACTTCGTAGGGAAGAAACATCAACTGTATTGCTCTGTAACTGGCTTTCGTAAATCATCTGTCCATTAATATCCATAATCGAAACATCGGCCAGTTTATTCAGACCTGAAATGTATAAGCTGTTTACAGCAGGATTCGGATAAATCAGGTAATTCTCTTTGCTAATACTTGGAATTTCACTACTTGTACCCGGTGTATAATAATACATCGCAGTTGATTGTTTATTCCAAACACTTGTAGCCTTATTCCACATATAGGTGGTCGAAACAGTAATAATTCCATTGCTATTGTTGATATATTCCGATTTGCTGTATCCAACCCATGCTGAGCTAGCACTATCCCACATGTAGATAATATAGGTGCCATTGTAGCCATTCGAATCAAAAGTATATTCAGCTTTAAATACATTATCCCAGGTTGATGTTGTCGTATTCCAATTGTATGAAATAATACTGGAAAGTTTGTCATTTGCGGCTAACATTATTCGTGTTTTCGAATTAGGAACCCACAGAGATGTGCTCGCATTCCATGTATATGCGGTCATAAGTGTGTCTATCCCGTTTGCATTATTCATATACTCGTTCTTCGTATCAACTACTAACTGGTGGTTAATCGCGTTTTCGGTATAATTGGTTTCCAGAATCAAGTATCCGTTCGTGTCGTATCCAAAGGAAGTTTTATCTGTTATTTGCCAGGTATTCGCTATCCATTTAAAATTTGAATCTTCCGTATCCTTGTTTTGAGCATTGTAGAGTGATGAGGTTTTATCGGAAACTAGCCAGGAAGAGGTCAAAATATCCCATGAATAATTTGTTTTAAGCGTTTGATTGTTGTGAGAATCATAGCTTGCCACATATTTCAAACTTCCGAAAGTAAATCCACTGATAATAGACACAATAGTACTGGATGTAATGTTTCCGTTTCCGTCGTGTGTCATTTGATTTTTCATATTCAGGTCCCATTTCATAGTTCCGGCGTTCCAAGCATAATTAGCAATCAGTGTATCACGATTACCGGCATCCCTCATGTGAACTTCTTTAGTAGTATTGACATTTGAGCCATTTTTAGTTACCACACTATCCAGTAACATTGTTTGAACTGCATTGTCTTTTTGAATTGCATAAGTTGAAAGATGATTAGCCTGCAATATGGATGCAGGTTGAGTCATGTCAAGATGTTGTAATCCAGCATTATCACGGATCAGAGTTGTAAATTGCTCAACATTGGTTGGAGAGTTGGTTTGTTTGTTCTGTATTTGAGCCGATATTCCAACACTTAGGCTCAAAAAAACAAATTGTAGTAAAAGCTTTTTCATTTTCCATTGTTTTTAGTTAAAATAAGTACTGTGTTTATCTGATTTAAATTTTATATTTCAACAATTTAAGAATCGAATTATCAATTAATTATGAATGATATAATTTTTATGCTACAGTAACAACTTCAAAATTATATTTGTTTCAAACATTAATCTAAATATATCAATATTTATATTATTTAAACCAAGATCTCTGAAAATTGGATTTTTACTTTGATTATAAATTTTATAAATTTTGACTTAGCTAATTTTTCAGCTTGTTTGCTTTTGAATCTATAAAATTATCTTTTTAATTATTTTAAATGAAATATCTAAAATTGTCGTATATTTGAAATTCAAAAATCAGACTATGAAAACACACCCTAAAATCCTATTTATTTTTGTACTTACATTGCTGTTTTTGCAACCCGCAATTAGCCAGGTTAATTCTTCAGATTCTTGGAATAATAACAGTAAAAAGGATTTAAAACTTGAAAAAGGACGAACTGATTCGTTAAAAGCAACTACTGTTGGCTATCCTGTTATTGGTTTCTTTAAGGATACATTATTTCTGGTTTATAATAAGCTCGGAAGTTTTTCGGCAAAAGAAAGAGCGGATGCAATCAGCGTGCGAATTCATAAATTGGCTGGTATTATAAATTTTAATGATACCACTTTAAAAATTTTAGAAGCTGAAACTAATACTGATATAGTTCATGTTGAAACAGTTATTATGAGTATAACTGAAAATGATGCAAAATATACCGATTTGACTAAAACTGAACTTGCTGAGAAATACAAACAGATTATTTCTAAAAAGCTGATTGAATATAAGTCTGAAATAAGTTTTTCAACACTTTTAAAGGAAATTATATCCGCTCTTTTGGTGCTATTGATTGGTGGATTAGCTATTTTTTATAATCGAAAACTGTTTCGCTGGACTGTTACTAAAATTGAAGAACAGGAAGGAAAATGGATTAATGGTTTAACGATTAAGACCTATACCTTATTTGATGCAAAAAGTCAGGTAAAAGCTTTATTGTTTGCCAATGTTGTTCTAAAGTGGTTTGTATTTATTTTGCTGGTTTATATTGCGTTACCTATTCTTTTCGGTATTTTCCCATGGACACAAAATCTGGCAGACACGCTATTTAATTATGTTGCCGATCCGATTAAGACTATAGTTAAGTCATTGTGGAATTATATTCCCAACTTAATTACAATAGTCGTTATACTTTTTGTATTCCGTTATATTTTAAAAGGGCTGGCATTTTTGAAAGCGGAAATTGAAACAGAAAAATTGGTGATAAATGGCTTTTATCCCGATTGGGCTAATCCTACCTATCAAATCATAAAGGTGTTGATTTATGCATTTATGCTTATCATCATATTTCCGTATCTTCCAGGAAGTGATAGCCCTGTGTTTCGGGGTGTTTCTGTTTTCCTTGGAGTTTTGTTCACTTTTGGATCATCAGGCTCACTCAGTAATATAATTGCAGGACTAATTCTTACTTACATGAGAGCCTTCAAAATTGGTGACCGTGTGAAAATTGGGGAAATTACCGGAGATATTATTGAGAAGTCAATGCTTGTTACACGGATCAGGACCATTAAAAATGAAATTATTTCTGTTCCGAATTCCAACATAATGAGCAGTCATACAATTAATTACAGTAGCGATTCGGTTGATAATGGATTGATATTACATACAACGGTAACCATTGGTTACGATGTTCCCTGGAAGAATATTCACCAGGCATTAATTGATGCAGCAATGCGAACAGAGCATCTTTTACATGATCCTAAACCTTTTATACTGCAAACAAGCCTGGACGATTTTTTTGTTTCGTATCAGATAAATGCCTACACTCGTGAACCAAATAAACAAGCTTTAATATATTCGCAGTTGCATCAAAATATTCAGGATTGTTGTAACGAAGCCGGAATTGAAATTATGTCGCCTCACTACCGGGCTGCCAGAGATGGAAATATGACCACAATACCAACCAATTATCTGGATAAGGATTATGAAGCTCCGGCATTTAAAGTGAAGAATAACGGAGATAAATAATCGAAACTATATCGTAAATTCATCAATTTCTTGTTCCAAATGACTGTCTTCTTCAGGTTCAGCGTGAATGTATACTTCACTGCGGGGAATGCGGGTTTGAATTTCGGCTTCAATTTTATCACAAACCAAGTGAACTTCACGCAGGCTTAAATCAGGATTAAAATGGACATTGAACTTTATAAAAGTATCTGCTCCGGCTGTTCTTGCTTTGAGTCCATGATATCTCAATACTTCCGGGTATGATTTCAAAACTTCGTGAACAATCTTTGTACTGTTATCCGGTGATTTATCCAATAACACATCAATTGCTTTTCTCCCTAAACGGTATGAAATAAATAATACGATAAAAGCCACAAACAAAGCTGCAATGGAGTCGGCTGCGTACCAACCCAGAAACTGATAAGCAATCAGTCCGAATAAAACAACTGTTGAACTCCAGATGTCGGTTGAAAAATGAAGTGCGTCAGCTTCAAGTGCCTGACTATTATGCTTTTTTGCCACACGCGACAAAGCTCTTGAACGGGTAAAATCAATAATAATTGAACTAATCACAACTACATAACTCCAAACCGAAACTTCAATGCTGGTTTCACCGGAAGACAAACGGTGAATTGCTTCATAAATAATCCATACACAGGTAACAAGTAGGAGCAGGGTTTCAATAAATGCCGAAAGATTTTCCACTTTACCATGCCCGTAGTTATGTTCTTTGTCAGCCGGTTTATCCGAAACACGAACCGAGAAATAAGTTATTACCGCTGCCACCATGTCGAGTGCAGAATGTAGTGCTTCGGACAATATACCCAAACTGCCAGTCATTAAGCCAATTAGAAGCTTAAAACCAGTGATAAAAACGGATGCAAAGACAGAACCTAGTGCAACGTTTTTCTTTTCGGACAAACTGGATTTCTTTATTTCTGTATTCATAAATTTTCAGATAAATTTCTGCCAAAATTAGATAAAGAATTTGTTTTGTTATCAGAAATATGAGAAAAGTTTCACTTAAAATCGTAATTTAGAATCATTTAATTCTGGAAGTAAGAATAATTTGACTTTTTTATAAATTTATTTTTAGGATTGAAATCATTGAAATTAATAATCCTTTGAAAAAGTGTACTTCTGTATTTGTCTTTAAAGTTCTGGTAACGTGTGTACTAATCTTTTTAATTTACACCTAAAAAAAACAATAACATGATGATACGTTATCATGTAAAGTAGTTGAAATTAATTATTGGATATTTATGTAGTTTTTCGAAAAAAAAATTGTAAATTGCACGCCCTTTTACTCAATAATTTTTAAGAAAAGGGTTACGATTTAATTTGAATAACTAATTAAGAATCAATTGTATGAGAAAACTTTCGCTGATACTTTTTGTATCGTTGCTGGCATCATTCTCGCTTATGGCACAAACAACTGCCAAAGGTGTAGTCAAAATTGCAGGCTCTGAAACTCCTCTTCCGGGAGTTAAAATTACTATGTTACAACAAAACATTTCAACCCAAACAAACGCAAAGGGCGAGTTCACACTGAGTTTTCTGCAAGGTGGCGATGATGAAATCAGTATTTCAAAAGGCGGCTATTTGCAACAAATCAAATTGATTCATCTGAATGCAAACAAACAAAATGATTTGGGTATTTTCGAATTGAAAGTTGATGTTCAGGCAGATGCAAAACAAGAAAGTATTTTACAATTGAGCGAAAATGAAATGGGTGACGATGAAAGTCGCTCTTCACAAAGTATTTCGGGGTCATTATCTTCGAAAGGTGATGTTTACACTTCGCAGACAAGCTTTTCATTTAGTCCGATGCGATTCCGAACACGTGGTTACGATCAGGATTTTGAATCAACCTATATAAATGGCGTTCACTTCAATGGTTTGGAACGCGATAATTTTAATTATTCTTCTTTAGGTGGATTAAATGATGCCATGCGTAATCAGGAAGAAGTTGATGGCGTTGCTCCAAATTCATTCAGTTATGGTAATTTGGGAAGTGCTACCAATATAAATACCCGGGCCAGCACCTATGCATCTGGTTCGAAAGCAAGTGTTGCTTACACAAATCGTGCTTATAAACTTCGTGGAGCTTATACTTATGCCACAGGTTTAATGCCGAATGGTTGGGCGTTTGCAGCTTCTGGAGTAATTCGTTGGGCAGATAAAGGAATCGTTGACGGAACTTTTTATAATTCTGCAGGTTATTTTCTTTCTGCTGAAAAGGTTATTAACAAACAACACAGTCTATCCTTAGTAACTTTTGGCGCACCAACACAACGTGCACAACAAGGTGCTGTAACTCAGGAAGTGTATGATCTGGCAGGTTCGATTTATTATAATCCGTATTGGGGTTTACAGGATGGAGTAGTTCGCAATTCGCGTGTTGTAAAAAGCTTTGACCCGACTGCCATTTTATCACACGATTTTAAAATTGACGAGAAACAACGTTTACGTACCGGAATTGCTTATCATTATAGCATGTACAGCGGTTCTGCTCTTAATTTTTATAATGCACCCGATCCAAGTCCGGTTTATTACCGTAATTTACCAAGTTTTCAGACAAATAGCGGCATTGCCGATCAGATAGCACAAATGTGGAAAAATGATACCAATATCTCACAAGTCGATTGGGCTTCATTGTATCAAGACAATTACAGGAACAATGCCAACGATGCAACATCAACCGCTCGGTATTCTGTTGAACGCAGGCATAATGATCTGATGGAAACCTCATTGAATTCAACCTATGTAAATCAATTGAAGAAAGAATTGAAATTAACGGCAGGTATTGAAGCGAAATATTCGAAAGGCATGCATTACAAAACCATGGAAGATTTATTGGGTGGAAATCAATGGAAAGATATTGATCAGTTCTCAGAACGTGATAATCCACTTAATCCGGATATGATTCAGAATGACTTGAACAACCCGAACAAATTGATTAAAAAAGGAGACATTTTTGGATATAATTATGATATTAATATTGCTCATGCAGCCGCATTTATTCAAAATGAATGGACTTTACCGCAATTTGATCTTTATTATGCCGGAAAAGTAACATATACTCAATTTTCTCGTTTTGGACACATGGCCAATGGTCGTGCACTTCCGACAATAGGTGACCCAAAAGGGGAAATTTCATTCGGACAGGGAAAAGTTTGGTATTTTACAGATCCTTCTTTTAAAGCAGGTGTCACGTATAAAATTGATGGTCGCAATCGCCTATCGGTTAATGCAATTGCAGAAACTAGAGCTCCTTCGGTTAGTAGTTCCTATATTTCAGAACGAATTAAAGATACCCGAATACCAAATCTGCAAAGTGAAAAAATTCTTTCGTATGACTTGAATTATAGTTTCACTTATCCGGGCATACGTGGACGTATCAGTGGATTTCGTACTCATGTATTGGGTAGTTCAGATATGTTAGGTTATTATGATGACGAATACCGTACATTTATAAATCATATACTCACTAAATCAGATAAAATCTATCAGGGCGTTGAAGGCGGACTTTCCGTGAAGCTGAATAGTGCATTTTCTGTATCGGTAGCTGGTACTTATGCCGATTATCATTACACCAATAATGCACTAGGTGTTAAAAGTCCTGAAAATGGTGCTTTTGCAGATTTAACCGAAACAGTTTTAACCAAGGACTTAAAAATTGCAGCCGGCCCTCAATTAGCAGCTAACATTACACTGGATTATTTTAATTCCAAAATGTGGTTTGCGGATATTACGTTGAATTATTTTGATAATAATTATCTGGATTTTGCTCCTAACCGTTTTACAGTAAGTAATGTTGCTAAATATTCAACTCCACAAATGGTTGATATGTTGGGAACTCAGGAAAAATTGAAAGGTGGTTTTATGTTGGATGCTTCGGTGGGTAAATTAATTTATCTGAAAAATCGTAAATCGTTGAATTTCAATCTTAGTTTAAGTAATGTTCTGAACAATACGAATATGATTACAGGTGGATATCAACAAGCCCGTTTGCCTTTATTGGACGGTTCTATTGATGCAACAGGTTTAAACAGATTTCCTTCGAAATATTATTATGCATGGGGATTCAATCTATTCTTCAATGTTGGATATAAGTTTTAAAATAGAATCAGGATTCAAAAATCAAGATAAAAGACAAAAGAATAATTTAAAATAGATTAAAATGAAAAATAAGAATATATATATATCGTTATTTATGCTTACAGCATTATTTAGCGGATGTGCAAAAACAGAATTTGATCCTATTCCAAAAGAGGATTTGATGGGACAAAAATGGGAAACTACAACTACAATAGCGCAAATACTTTCAACCTATATGGTTTCACCGGGTTTGTTTACAGCTGATACAATCGGTTCGTCAACCAAATTGATTATTAATGGTATTGTAACTTCATCGGATAATGAAGGAAATGTCTATAAATACATTGTGGTTCAGGAAGAAGGTCCTAATGCAAAAGCAATGAAAATATCAATTGATGCAGGAAGCTTATCAGGTATTTATCCATTAGGACAACGAGTTTCGGTTCGTTGTAATGATTTGTTTATCGGTAAATATGCACAAGGTCCGCAAATGGGTACCTATTATTACAATACTGAAAAAAGTCGTATTGAACCGGGACGCATTGCAAAACTGATTTCTGATGATCATATCTCAGCTTATGGAATGCCTGAAATTACTGCAGTTGTTGCTGATACAATGACAATTGCACAAATTAAAGCTGCGGGTCAAACTATTGTAAATAAACTGGTTTGTATTAAAAATGCATTCTTTACCGGAAAAGGGGCGAATTTCGGTTTGCCTGGACCTATTTCCGAAGCCGAAAAGATTTTTGCTCCTTCGACTAATGGAATCGGGTATCCGCAGTCACGTGAAATTCAGGATGGAAGCGGTGTTTCGGTATTTGTTTCAACCAGCGAATATGCCAAATTTGCCCTAAAAAAATTACCTGCTTCAACTTATAAAGGAAATATAACTGCTATTGTAGGTTGGTACAATGATAAAGATGCAACACCTTCTAATACTAAAATTTACCATCAACTTACACTCCGTTCGTTAAGCGATCTGGGTAAAGGATTTGAAAATTATCTTACTGCAAATAAATAAATATAATAACTAATTTTAAAATGTAAAATATCATGAAACAAACAAAGATTTTTGGACTTTTACTTGTCGCTTTTGCAATGGCAATAACAAGTTGTACAAATGTAAATGATCCGAACGGAGATCCTAAGGGAGATCCAAAAGCTGGAGCTGGTACTAAAACATCACCTTATTCAGTTGTCGAAGTAAAAGCAATGAACCCAACCAGCACAACAGTTGCTGTAAAAACTTCAGTTTGGTTGAAAGGATTTATTGTAGGATATTATAACAGTACACCAAATCCGGCTATTGTGGAAGCTGTTGCTCCATTTACCGGCGATGTAAATATGATGTTAGCTGCAAGTGCTACCGAAACAGATAAAACAAAAATGGTATGCGTACAATTAAGTTCAGGAACTCCAACACAAACCGCTTTGGGATTAAAAACTACTCCGGCAAATTTTGGTAAAGAAGTTCTCGTTTATGGTGATGTTATGTTATACAATACACTTCCTGGTATCAAAAATACTAGCGCTTATTGGTTTGTGGCTGACGATAAAGGGATAGATCCACCGGCTGCAGGTAATTTTGATATTCCTGAAATGACAATTTCAGAACTAAGAGCTGAATGGACAGGAACGATGAAAACTATTACCGATAAAAAGAAAATTGTTGGAGTTGTTATTACCGACTTAGTTGGTGGAAATAGTAGTTCTCTAAAGAATCTGACTATTGTATCTTCCGATAATTCAGCTGGTATTACGATGAGATTAGATGTAAACAGTACTTACAACTTGGGTGATAAGATTGAAATTACAGTAGAAGGATTAGAACTGAATCAATACGGTTTAGCCATTCAACTGAACAATGTGCCTATTGTAAAGACACGTAGAATCTCATCGGGTGTTGTTGTTACTCCTAAAATAACTACCATAGCAAATATAAAAGCTAATTATGCAACAATGGAATCTACTTTGGTAACGGTACCGGGAACGATTACATCTCCAAATGGTGTATGGGGAAATGCAGCTGCCAACCAGAATAACACGCTTACAAGTGGTGCAGACCAATTGGTTTTATTTGTGGCTAAATATTCTACATTTGTTGCAATAGCTATTCCAACAGGTGTAAAATCAGTTACTGGAATTGTTGGTCAATTCTCAACTCCAACAGTGCCTACTTATCAGCTTATTATACGTAATTTAGATGATGTAAAGTAATTGTCTAATAATTCAATACAAAAAAACTCCCGAACTTAAGAGTCCGGGAGTTTTTTTATACTTTAAAGTTGAATCTTTTACAATAGATATTGTTCACTAATTGATTTATGTTCCTGAACGCGGTAAATGGTGTCGGCAAACATTTCGGCAATGCTAAGCATTTTTACTTTCGGACATCTTTCCAGTTCAAAAGGAATGGAATCGGTAAAGGCAATTTCGGTGAGTTGTGATTGCATGATTCGTTCTGCTGCTTCACCTGACATTACACCGTGCGAAACAATAGCTCTGACACTTCTTGCTCCTTTACCCATCATCAGGTCGGCAGCCTTGCAAAGTGTGCCGGCTGTGTCCACCATGTCGTCGGTAATAATCACATCTTTTCCGTACACTTCACCAATTATGGTCATTTCACCAATTACGTTTGCTCTTTCGCGGGTTTTGTAACAGATTACCATCGGAACACCAAGGTATTTTGAATACGAACCTGCACGTTTGGACCCGCCAACATCTGGAGATGCTATAACCGGATTCTTTAATTTCAACGACTTGATATAGGGAACAAAAATAGTAGATGCATATAAATGATCGACCGGAATATTGAAAAACCCCTGAATCTGATCGGCATGCAAATCCATGGTAATAACCCGATCAACACCCGAAACGCTCAACATATCCGCGATTAGTTTTGCGCCAATCGATACACGCGGTTTATCTTTCCTGTCCTGACGTGCCCAACCGAAATACGGAATGACGGCAATAATTTTGTAAGCCGAAGCCCGTTTTGCTGCATCAATCATCAGCAACAATTCCATCAGGTTATCCGAATTTGGAAAAGTGGATTGGATTAAATAAATGGACTGACCGCGGATTGATTCTTCGTAAGAAACTGCAAATTCACCATCCGAAAAATGCTGAATATTCATATTTCCTAGCGGACATTCAAGACTTTGACAAATTTTCTCTGCAAGATAACGACTTTTTGTTCCTGAAAACACTTTAAAAGGTGAAGTTGAAACTGACATGGAGTGTAGTTGATTTAGTTTTGAAAATTTTCTGCAAAAGTACGGAATTTAATTATAAAAAAGTCATGAATGATTCATAAAAGATTCATGAATATTTATGAGTCGAAAATACATCTTTCGTCATTTTTAGAATTAAAAAGTTGAGTCATACCCGATAATTCATTTGCATTCAGATTACACTAAAAATACGGAAGAAGCGCAATTATGAATAAAATTAAAGATTATTTGAAAACCGCATATTAAACATTTTCTGTGACATTCTGTTCGTTTTGTATATTCCGTGTGCGACTTCTCTCTTTTAGGAAGATATTCAAAAATTAAAATCTTTCGACAGAACTTTTTCCGCAAACGTTTGAAATCAAATTTTGAATGATTTTAAAGCGAAGAGAATTCCTGACAATAGAAATAATACTACTTTTGAAACATAAATTAAAAGAAGACAGACTATAAGCTTAATATCCAGTCAGCTATGAAGATTCACTTTAAAATATTCTATTATACTTACTGGGGACAGAAAATGCTGGTTAGTGGTAATATACCCGAACTAGGCAATGGAAATCTTGCCGAAGCATTGCTAATGAATTATCAGTCGCCTGAAGACTGGACTGCTGAAATTGAGATAACTGAAAAAGCATTTCTTCAACTAAAATATAAATACGTTCTGTTTAATGAACAAACCGGTCAGTATAGCGAAGAATGGGGCGACGATCGTCTGTTGACAATAAATCCTCTCCAAACAGATCACTTGTTTTGTATCGATTCATGGAATTCACCGGGAAGCATCGATAATGTTTTTCTGACAGCACCTTTTCAAAGAACGCTTTTGAAACATGATAGTACAAGGACTTCTGTGATTTCTGAAAAAAAATACACTCATAAATTTCGGGTTAAAATGCCGTTGTTGAAAAACAATGAGGCAATTTGTCTGATCGGAGATTGCGATGCTTTGGGAAACTGGTCTTCAAACATTCCTTTGTTACTCGAAAAAGGAGACGAAAACTGGTGGACAGTTTCAGTTGATATGAGCAAGGTGAAATCAGAGATTCATTATAAATACGGAGTTTTTGATTATGTTGAAAATCAATTTAAATACTTCGAAGCGGGCCCTGATCGTATTGCACCAATAATTAATTCCAAAAAAACCATCGTTCAGATTTCCGATGGATTTGTCCGTATTGCAGATGTGAACTGGAAAGGAGCAGGAGTGGGGCTACCCGTTTTTAGTATCCGAACAAAAAATAGTTTTGGAGTTGGTGATTTTGTTGATTTGAAATTGTTGATTGACTGGGCTGAGAAAACTGGATTAAAACTGATTCAGGTTCTTCCGCTCAACGACACTATCGGAACACATAGCGATGCCGACGTATTGCCTTATGCCGCTATTTCTGCATTTGCTTTGAATCCACTTTTCCTGAATTTAAATGCTATTGCTAAACTTCCGGCAACAAATCCGTTACAAAAAGAATACAAAGCAAAACAGGCAGAACTCAATGATTTAGACCTTATTGCATTTTTGGAAGTAATTAATTATAAACTTCAGTATGCAAAAGAGCTTTATTTATTGCATAAAAATGAATTTCTAAAAAGTAAGGAATTTAAAACCTTTTTTGATAACAACGAACATTGGTTGGTTCCTTATGCTGCCTATTGTGTTTTGCGTGATACCTATGGAACAGCAGATTACCGAAAATGGGAAGATTTTACACAATTTGAACCAACTAAAATTGCTAAATTCACTTCTCCTGAACAAGCGCATTTCGATGATATTGCCGTTAATTATTATATCCAATTTCATTTACATACACAATTGTCGGAAGCTGTGATTTACGCGCATCAGCATCATGTGGTACTGAAAGGTGATATTCCGATTGGAGTAAACAAAAACAGTGTGGATACCTGGGTTTCGCCTAAGTTGTTCAATATGAACATGCAGGCTGGAGCGCCACCCGATATGTTCTCGGTGAAAGGTCAGAACTGGGAATTGCCGACTTATAATTGGGAGGAAATTGAAAGAACGGATTTTGACTGGTGGAAAAAGCGCTTTGCACAAATGTCGAATTATTTCGATACATTTCGTATCGATCATATTCTCGGATTTTTTCGCATCTGGCAAATTCCAATTAAACATGTGGAAGGAATTATGGGATATTTAAATCCATCAACTCCGATTCATGTGAATGAACTTTCTGAAAAAGGGATTTGGTTCGATTATAACCGCTTTTGCAAACCCTATATTACCGATTCCATTTTATGGGACTTTTTCGGCGAAGATTCAATCTGGGTAAAAGCAAATTGTTTGCAAATTGAAGATGGATGGATTTTAAGACTGAAACCGGATTATCAAAGTCAAACCGCAGTTGAAGAGATGTTTAATGAAGGCAAAATCTCGGTAAAAGTGAAATGGCGATTATTTGATTTGATATCAAACGTGTTATTTTTTGAACTTGAAAACAGTAACGGTTCACAATACTATCCACGTTTTGGAATGGAATCCTTACGTTCATTCCGTGACCTCGATAATTATACAAAAGACAGGTTGAAAGAACTTTATGTGGATTATTTTTATAAACGACAGGATGCAAACTGGTATAATTCTGGAATGGAGAAACTTCCGGCACTGAAAAAATCAACCAATATGCTTATTTGCGGAGAAGATTTGGGTATGATGACAAATTGTGTAACTTCGGTTATGAATGAACTCGGAATTCTTAGTTTGGAAGTTCAGCGTGCACCGAAATCGAATAAGCGTGAATTTTTTCATCCATCAAAAGCTCCATATTTGTCAGTTGTAACTCCATCAACACACGATATGAGCACTGTTAGAGGCTGGTGGGAAGAAGATCGTGGCGTAACTCAACGGTTTTATAATTCTCAACTCGGACATTGGGGTGAAGCCCCTTATTTTTGTGAATGGTGGATTTGTCGAGATATTTTACTTCAGCATTTGTATTCACCCGCGATGTGGGCAATTTTCCAATTGCAGGACTTGTTAAGTATCTCGGAATCAATACGAAGACCAAATCCACATGAAGAACGCATCAATGTGCCTTCAAATTCAATGAGCAGTTGGCGGTATCGTATGCATTTGACTATGGAAGATTTGTTAGAAAAAGATGAATTTAACGCGGAGCTGAAAAATTATATTACTCAATCTGGAAGATAAGTAATGTGACAGATATAATGTCGCAACTTTCAAAAATAATAGAACGCGGATTTACGCTGATTTAGCGGATAAGACGGATGATATTAGGACGTATTTAATATAGATTTAAGTCATGCAAGCATGACTGATAAGACAATGAATTATTGAAAATCATTCCGACTTGTCGGAATTTGAATCCGTTTTTATATCCGCTAAATCAGCGAATGCCGTCAAGTCGGCACGTCGAAATACTCCGTCCGCGTTCCATTCTTCAATTTATTTTAATGAGATTGTAGGATATTATTTCTTTACAAAAACATAATCTGAATTTAATTGTGAAATATTTGTTTGTGTTACAACTGACTAAATTTAATTTATTAAAAATGCCTCTTTCTAATGAAAGGGGCATTTTTTAATGGTTAATATCATACCCTAAATCCCCTAAAGGGGACTTGAAGACACAATCTGCAATTATTTAGAGAAAAATAGAACTGACAAAATAATATACGATACTAATCTATTTCCCCTTTAAGGGATAGGGGTCATATTGGTTAGTTAGAAGATAATTGAATACTATTTCTTTTCAAAAAGACAGTTTACACCAAATTCAATATCAAAATTCATTTTTTCAATATAATTAATCGTAACTTTATACCGTTTTTAAAGCAAATAAAGTTCTATGACTAAAAAAATTGAACCAAAGCCACTTACGCTTCAATCGATCATTAATTATTCTGTAAAGAATTTTTCAGACAGACCTTCTGTATCTTTTGTTGATGGCACTCCGATCACGTATGCTGAGTTAGGAGTAAAGATCATGGAAACAGCCGGATTACTTTTCTCATTGGGTTTAAAAAAAGGAGATAAAGTTGCATTATTAAGTCACAACATGCCCAATTGGGTTGTGGCCTATTTTTCGGTAGTTGCAAACGGACTAATTATTGTTCCGATTTTACCTGATTTCAGTCGGGAGGAAATAGAAAATGTATTATTGCATTCCGAATCACAAGCACTTTTTATCAGCGAACGTTTGTTATCAAGAATTGAAGGGCTGGAATTACCTGCATTAAAATCAACCATTTTACTTGACAATCTCACAATTTTAAATACTAAAAATCCTATTTCTGAATTGATAAACATCCCTAAAATAACTGTAAAAGAAGAAGATACTGCAACAATTATTTATACGTCAGGAACAACAGGCCGTTCAAAGGGTGTTGAACTCGCCCACAAAAGCATTGCATTTATAGCTATGCAATCCTGCACTTTTCATCAGATTTGCAGCGAAGATGTCTTTTTATCACTTTTACCCTTGTCACATACCTACGAAAATACGATTGGAATGGTTTATCCTGTTATTTATGGTGCGTCGATTTATTTTCTTGAAAAACCGCCTACTGCTGCTGCTTTGTTGCCGGCTATGGCTAAAGTCAAACCAACCATGATGTTATCGGTTCCTTTGATCATGGAAAAGATATATAAAAATCAGATTCAGAGTAAATTTGCAGGCAACGGTTTGAAAAGAATGATTTACAAAACACCTTTGTTTCGAATTCTAATTCACCGGATTGCCGGTAAAAAATTGTATCAAACCTTTGGTGGGAGACTCGCATTTTTCGGAATTGGTGGAGCAAAACTTGATTCTCGTGTTGAACGGTTTTTAAAGGAAGCGCGTTTTCCCTATGCAATTGGATATGGACTCACTGAAACTGCGCCATTGCTTGCCGGTGCGGGAGTTCATCAAACCAAACTACAGTCAACTGGTTTTGCTGTTCAGGGTGTAGACTTGAAAATAAATAACCCGGATAAAAAAGGAATTGGTGAAATCTGGGCAAAGGGTCCAAACGTGATGAAAGGATATTATAAAAATCCGGAAGCAACTGCTGAAGTACTGACAAACGGCTGGTTTCATACCGGCGATTTTGGTCGTTTTGACTCAAATAAACGTTTGTACATTAAAGGTCGTATGAAAAACACAATCGTTGGTGCAAGTGGTGAAAATATTTATCCAGAAGATATTGAAAATGTGATAAATAATCAGCAATTTGTATTGGAGTCACTTGTAATTGAAGAAGATGGCTTTTTGGTGGCGAAGGTTTTGCTGGATATTGAGGAACTTGAAAAAAATATTGAACATTTCAAAGCTATTTTTGAAGATAAAAAAGAAAAAGGACGTCAGGTTATCAACGAATTGGATGAAAAATATCAGCATTATATTCAGCATTTCAAAAAAGAAATGAATGCAAAATTAAACCGTACTTCCCAAATTAAACGAGTCGATATTATGGAACAACCTTTTGAAAAAACCGCTTCACAAAAAATCAAACGGTTTTTATACACGAAAGAGCAAAATAAACCAGAAAAAACAAAAAAGAGCTGATATTCAACCCGAATTTATTGTCTCATAGCTCTATCAATGCTTCGTTTGTCTTCTTTTTCTTTCAATGATTGTCGTTTGTCATAGGTTTTTTTACCACGCGCCATTCCTATCTCTAGTTTTGCCAATCCTTTTTCATTGATAAAAAGTT
>JBBRTR010000031.1:0-24259 GCA_038244215.1 Bacteroidales bacterium | reverse complement strand
TTTGCACGGTATTCAAAAGGGTGACCCGGATATATTCGTTGAGAAGCTGTGAGGTGGTATAAGTTGACCATTTCTTCCGTGAGTGGTGAAATGCCGCCCAGTCCACCAATATTATATCTCAATCCCAATGAATTCGGTATAATATTGTCGGTGTTGAAACTTAAAGTGGAATGATAATAATCGATTTTAAGCGAATGGTTGAAAAGATCGGGTTGGTAAAAATTCGATCCGGGCAGAAAGCGGTTATCAATTCGGAAACCATCCAAATAGTATTTATTCCACTTATACGAACTCCCTGAAATGGAAAAAATAAGCTGATCGGGCGTGTTGAAACTTCCGGTTGTTTCCGACTGGTAGGTAACAAATTCATTCAAATTATCCAGATAATTCACCAGATCGTTGTGCTGGAAACGTTCCCTGAAAAAGCCGGATGTTTTACTTTCAGATCCATAATTCGGAAATGAATCCTTTTTCATCGTCTCGGATTGAGCAAAAATAGCAAGTGGACAAAGAAAAACGAAAAAAACAAAAACGGATAATCTCATTGTAATAAACTATTTGATAGGATTCATTGATTTGTATTTTGCTTTGCAAATATACTAAGTTTTAATTTAAATATTGAAATAAGCAATGAATATTCACAATTCAGGTTAAAATAAAGTTTTTGGTTTCTTTTAAGAGGATTTGATTTTAAATTCATATCGTCTATTACTTTTGACCTTAAAATTGAAAAAGCAGAAGAAAGCTATCCGTTTTTTTATACTTTAGGCGTTAAAAATTGAAAAGAATGAACTTTCATTTTTCAATATTAAAGCTATGTTGGGATTGTTAAGGATGATTTTTGTGAAAATTGGTTGAATATAATGATTTATGGGATTGATAAAACTCTTATTGTCAATCAAATAATATTTTTATGTTTGAGTCAAAATTATTTTTACTCAACCCTTTGTACATTAAAAATAAAATTGTATTTTTGCAGTCCGTTTCGGATAAGGTAATCAAGAAGCAATGCCACAAGCAACTCACCTTCCCGATGTAATCAGAAAAGTCGTTAAAAAATGTACGCAATCGTAGAAATTTTGGGACAACAGTTCAAGGTGGAAGCCGGAAGAAGACTGTTTATCCATCGCATGGAAGAGGCCGAAAGAGGTTCTCAATTAGAATTTGACAAAGTGTTGTTAATCGACAACGAAGGTGCAATCACTGTTGGTGCTCCGGTAGTTGAAGGTGCAAAAATCGTATGTGAAGTATTATCTCACGTTCGTGGTGAAAAAGTAATTATTTTCCACAAAAAACGTCGTAAAGGATACCGCAAACGCAACGGTCACCGTCAAAACTTCACAGAATTATTAATTAAAGAAATTGTAGCTTAACCGATAAAAATTAGAAGAAAATGGCACATAAGAAAGGGGCGGGTAGCTCAAGAAACGGTCGTGAATCGGAAAGTAAACGTTTAGGCGTAAAAATTTATGGTGGACAATTTGCAAAAGCAGGTAACATCATAGTTCGTCAACGCGGAACAGTACATCACATTGGTCAAAACATTGGTATGGGAAAAGATCATACTTTGTTTGCTTTGATTGACGGAATTGTAGAATTCAGAAAAAAGAAAGACAACAAGTCATTTGTTTCTGTAAAGCCTATCGAAGTAGCTGCAAACTAAGCGCCTCACCCCAACCCTCTCCCAGGGGAGAGGGAGTAAGGAAAAGATAGATTTAGTAGCTTATATATTAATCTCCTGTTGTTTTACCGTAGTGTAAAATTGCGGGAGATTTTTTTTATTAGATAAAAGAACCAAGAGCCAAGAATAAAGACTTTATCTTGATTCAATTGTAAATCGTAAATGTATAAATTGTAAATCAAGAATATGTTGACACTCAAATATATCACAGATAATACCGAGGACGTAATTGTTCGGTTAGCAAAAAAGAATTTTGACGGAAAGCAGATTATAACTCAGGTTCTGGAACTTGATAATACCCGGAAATCAGCTCAGGTTCAGGTTGACACAGCTTCTGCTGAGTTGAATAATTTGTCGAAGGAAATCGGATTGCTTTTTAAACAGGGTAAACAGGATGAGGCCGCTCAGGCCAAAGAAAAAACGGTAGAACTGAAAGAAATCATCAAGAATCTTGGTGATCAACAAGCTGCTGCCGAACAAAAACTGAATGATTTGTTAGTTCAGATTCCAAATCTTCCTCATGCAAGTGTTCCGGCAGGAAAACATCCCGAAGATAACCTGATTGAACGAACCGGTGGTGAAATGCCTGATTTATATGAAGGAGCTGTTCCTCATTGGGATTTGGCAAAAAAATATGATCTGATTGATTTTGAATTGGGTGTAAAAATTTCAGGTGCAGGATTTCCGGTTTATAAAGGAAAAGGAGCTCGTTTGCAACGCGCTTTGATTAATTTCTTTTTGGATAATGCAACTGCAGCAGGTTATCTGGAAATTCAACCTCCTTACGTTGTGAATGCAGCTTCCGGTTACGGAACTGGTCAATTACCCGACAAAGAAGGACAAATGTACCACTGTAATTTGGATGATTTGTATTTAATTCCCACTGCGGAAGTTCCTGTTACCAACATTTACCGCGATGTAATTTTAAACGAAAATGAATTGCCTATTAAAAACACAGCTTATTCGGCTTGTTTCCGTCGTGAAGCAGGTTCGTATGGAAAAGATGTTCGTGGTTTGAACCGTTTGCACCAGTTCGATAAAGTGGAAATTGTACAGATTCAACATCCTGATAAATCATACGAAACGCTTGACCAAATGGTGAATTATGTGCAGACTTTGGTTGAGAAACTGGAATTGCCCTGGCGCATTCTTCGTCTGTGTGGTGGTGATATGAGTTTTACATCGGCACTTACATTCGATTTTGAAGTATTCTCAGCAGCTCAGGAACGTTGGTTGGAAGTAAGTTCGGTTTCAAATTTTGAAAGCTATCAGGCAAATCGCTTGAAATGTCGATTCAAAAATGCCGACAAGAAAACCCAGCTTTGTCATACACTTAACGGAAGTGCAATGGCTTTGCCACGTATTGTAGCTGCTTTGCTTGAAAATAATCAAACCCCAGAAGGAATTCGCATTCCGAAAGCGTTGATTCCATATACCGGTTTTGATATTATCGATTAATCGGTTGATCGGTTAATTGGTTCATTGGTTTGGGAAAATAGAGATTTAAAAACGACATTCTACTGAAAAGTTGAATGTCGTTTTTTTATAAACTTGTTCTTTCAAAGTCATTTAAACCACTTTTTCACGTCCACATCATATCCAGTTCCCTGCATGAAATTGTAAGTAGCCAGATTCAATCCTTTTCCATAAAATTCCAAATCAATTTTGTTGGGAGTTCTGAACGGTATTTCGTTATTTGCAAATGGATTGGGGTCGGTTTGCAGCGATTTTGCTCCCACGTTTTCGGGATGTTGACCCGAAGGACTGTGAATGGTCATGGCGTAACGATGCCAGAAAGCAGATTGAATCCAACCGTTTTCAAATAAACCGCGAACCACTTCGAGCGAATCGATAGTTTCAGTTGCTGTTTCTGTCGGGAAACCGTACATTAGATAAGCGTGTGTCATGATGCCGACTTCAGCCAGATTTTTCATGCTAACACTGGCGGTTTCGATGGTTATTCCTTTGTTTATGAGTTTCAGAATTCGGGGAGAAGCCACTTCAAGGCCTCCGGCAACAGCAATGCAACCGGATTTTGCCATCAAATAACACAATTCAGGAGTAAATGATTTTTCGAATCGGACATTGGTCCAGTAACTTACCGTGAGTTTGCGGCGAAGAATTTCTTCAGACAGTTTGCGGAGTAGTGCAGGAGGTGCGGCTTCGTCGACAAAATGAAATCCGGATTGTCCGGTTTGTTGCATGATTTGTTCCATCCGGTCGACAATCAGTTCAATGGAAACAGTTTCGTAGCGTTGAATATAATCGAGTGTCCCGTCGCAAAACGCACATTTTCCCCAATAACAACCGTGTGCCAGCATCATTTTGTTCCAACGTCCATTGCTCCACAAGGCATGCATCGGGTTGGTGAGTTCAATCAGGTTGAGATAGTGGTTTTGAAGTAAACCGTCGTAATCGGGTGTTCCGATTTCGGAAAAAGGAATATTTTCTTTGCAATCAAATTTCGCATGTACAATTTCACCGATTTCATTCCGGTAAAGTGTACGAATCATTTCTTCACTTTTTATTAATCGCAACAAAGGCAATTCACCATCATCAAATATCAGAAAATCGATAAAATTGAAAATTGTCGGATCGGAAATGCTTCGTAGTTCGGTATTTACATAACCACCACCCAGCACGATTTTTATGTTGGGGAATTCTTTTTTCAAATATTGGGAACAACGCAAGGCACTGTACAAATTTCCAGGAAAAGGAATACTGAAGCCAACCATTTCCGGCTTTCTTTCACGAATTCGATCAGCAAAAATATCCAGCATCAACTTGTCAATAAGCGAGAGGGGTTTTTCGAGTTCCACATGAAGAGGTTCAAATTCAGGCAATCGCAGGCAAAGCGATTCGGCATAGCGGATTAGTTCAAAATTAGGATCGATGGTTTGTTGAATAAAATCAACCAAATCTTTCAAGAAAAGCGTGCATAAATGGGTGGCACGGTCGTGATTTCCAATCATTCCAAAAGCCCATTCCAGATCATCATCCGAAGGAAGTCGTTTGCTTACCGGCCAGAAATCACGATTGCTGAACCGTTGCGCGAGCGAATTGTCTCGCCCGCTCAAAAAATGCATGACAGGTTCAATGGTATTTGTATAGAAATCCGCCTGTTGAAGTATGATTTTGTTTTGTTTGGAAAGTTTTAAAGTGCTTGCTTCTTTGAAAATTTCGTCCAATTGTTGTCTGCTGAAAAGTGCTAGAATCAGTTCAATGCTTAAATCCATTTGTTCAGCTTCCACACCGTTTTTGCGTAAGAACCCCAACAAATGTGCGGTGGCAGGGTAAGGCGTATTGAGCTGCGTGAGCGGCGGTGTGACGAGCAGGATTTTTTTCATTTACAATTTTTTCATTTAAAATGTACAACTGACAAAATTATTCAATTGAATATCAATTTAATTCTGTACAAATTTACAGAAAAGTTTTTAAAAAAGAAAAGCTTCACATTGTGTGAAGCCTTATATTAAGCCCTTTTAGAGGTTTGGGTAGTTTTAATACGCCCTCGCAAACACAACCCGTTGTGCCGAAGGTTTGCCGGTTACCATACAAACGCCCGGAGTTGTATCACCATGTAAAGGAATACACCGAATGGTTGCTTTGGTTTCTTCTTTTATAAGTTCTTCCGTTTCGGGAGTTCCGTCCCAATGGCACATCAGGAATCCGCCTTTTTCGATTTCAACTTTGAACTCGTCGTACGAATTTACTTCACGGGTAACGGAAGCACGGTAATCGAACGCTTTCTGGAAAATATTGGCTTGAATGGTTTTCAATAAATCGCTAATGTAGGTTTCAATACCTTCAATCGATACAGTTTCTTTAGTCAAAGTATCCCGACGAGCAACTTCTACTGTTCCGTTTTCAAGATCGCGAGCACCCATGGCCAAACGCACCGGAACACCTTTCAATTCGTATTCAGCAAACTTCCAACCTGGTTTCTTATTATCGTTATCGTCATATTTTACGGATACTCCCAATGCCTTTAACTTTGGAATTATTTCATCCACTTTGTCTGAAATGGCAGCAAGTTGTTCTTCGTTTTTATAAATAGGCACAATCACCACCTGAAAAGGAGCAAGATTCGGAGGTAAAACTAATCCATTATCGTCGGAATGCGTCATAATCAATGCACCCATCAAACGGGTAGAAACACCCCATGATGTAGCCCATACATAATCCTGTTTATTTGATTTGTCGACGAACGTAACTTCAAAAGCTTTGGCGAAATTTTGTCCCAAAAAGTGAGAAGTTCCGGCTTGTAAAGCTTTTCCATCCTGCATCAAAGCTTCAATACAGAAAGTCTCCAATGCTCCGGCAAAACGTTCGTTGGCTGATTTTACGCCTTTTAAAACCGGAACTGCCATAAAACGTTCGGCAAAATCGGCATACACTTCAAGCATTTTACGGGCTTCAACCATTGCTTCAGCTTCTGTTGCATGAGCCGTATGGCCTTCCTGCCACAAAAATTCGGTGGTACGCAAAAACAAGCGGGTACGCATTTCCCAACGAACCACGTTGGCCCATTGATTTATTAAAAGCGGAAGATCGCGATAGGATTGAATCCAGTTTTTATAGGTGCTCCAGATAATGGTTTCAGAAGTCGGACGAACGATCAGTTCTTCTTCCAGTTTTGCTTCGGGGTCAACAATTAATCCTTTGCCATTCGGATCGGCCATCAAGCGATGGTGTGTCACCACGGCACATTCTTTGGCAAATCCATCCACATGTTCGGCTTCTTTGCTTAAAAATGATTTCGGAATAAATAACGGAAAATAAGCATTTACATGGCCTGTCTCCTTGAACATTCTGTCCAGTTCAGCCTGTATTTTTTCCCAAATAGCGTAACCGTAGGGTTTGATAACCATACAACCACGCACGGCTGAGCTTTCTGCTAAATCTGCTTTTATTACTAAATCATTATACCATTGTGAGTAGTTTTCACTACGTGTAGTCAATTCTTTTGCCATATTTCTAATTTCCAATTTTCAATTTTCAATGAACCGAATTGACTAATTAACCAATCAAATTCGGAGCACAAAGATAATCATTTTTCAGGGATTTTTCCTAATAAAACAGGGAGCTCAACTTAAAGTGATTCTCCCTGTTTTCAATATCAACCGATCTTAGTTATCCGACTCGTTTTAGATTCCGAATCTTTTATCTTTGAATTTATGCAGCTGTAAATCTGTTTGTTCAAATACTTTTCGATAAAAGGTAAATCGGGCGCATACACGAAACTGCCTTCTGGTTTCAATGCCGAAAGAATTTCCATGTATTTCTCGCCATAGGCCTTGTAATTGCCATCAGCACGTAAATTATGATGAATGAAATGATTTGAAAATCCCAAATTACTGATAATCGTCCCCCATTTTTCCGGTTCAAATTCAAATTCCAGCCAATCACTTTTGATATAAAACGGATTGTTTACTACAAACCGATCTATTCCGAATGCTTCGAAGCCGTTGTCGCGCAGATAATTCACCAAATTCATTTCGCGCCCGCAACCGACATCCAAAATCGGTTCTTTCAGAGTTTTCAAATCGATTTGTAGAACTGATAGTTGCAAATCAGGTGAATATTCCGAACAAACAATCGGTTGAACATATTCTTCATCGGTATCGTACATTTTTCCGGCAAATTCATTGGTTTTTACAAGCCAGTCGCATAATTTCCAGTAATTAGCATAACTTAATTCCGTTAACACCGTTTGATTGGCATGAATATTTGTAGCTTTAATACTTGATATAAATTGTCTGTAAATCTGTTTCAGCTCATCCACCGATTCTGAATTGAATGAAAAATATTGATTCACTCGGCAAAATTCCTGCAAGGCTTCGTCGGTCATGAAATCAATCATTTCTTGCTCGGTTTCGGCATTCATTTGTTGGATGACTTCTATTAATGAAGTCGTGATTTCAATCAATTGAAATGATTTGATTTCCTCCTTGGCTAATAGATTTTTACTACTATTGAAGTCAATTTGTTCCTTGATATGTTGTTTGCTAATTTTGTCAGGCATTTTTGTTTGCTTTTCAACCGCTGACAGGGTCTTCGACCACTGTCAGGGTTGTGTATTATTATTTTATTGTTTCTTTAATCCAGTTTGTTATCGTTTCCAAAGCTAAGGGTGAGATGGTTTGTTCAATTTCGCTATATTCTTTCGGTAAACCGGTTTTACATTCTTGAAATAAATGATTCAAACCAGGCAATTCTTTGATGCTATATTTTTTATTACCCCCTTTTTTTAAAGCATATTCAATAGCTGGAAGATTTATATTTGAATCTACCTGCAAATCTTTTTCACCATTGATTGCAAGCACCGGACATTTTACTTTTTCGAGCATTGGTTCAGGATTGTACCGTATAAAATTCAGCATCCAAGGTGAATTTAGTTGCGCCAGTTGTAAATTAATCAACTCTTTTTCGGACATTCCTTTTGGAATTTGTGATACAGGAATATTTTTGATATTTTCAGTCAAAAATGTTGATATTTTATTTTTCAATTTGGTGGAATCAGTAGTTTCACAAATTATTTTATAAATTCCCTGATTGATTTTTGCATTTGCTTTTAAATCTTCGGCTTTAATTCCTGAAGCCTGTCCGATTTGCTCCTGTTGACGGATTAATAAATCTGCTCCTGAAACACCTGTTCCAGCCATTAAGACTATGAAACTAACATCTTTGTCATTCACAGCAACAATTGGGGCAATAATTCCTCCTTCACTGTGACCAATCAAACCAATATGTTTCGTGTCGATTTCTTTTCGTGTTTTTAAATAGTTGACGGCAGCTTCCACATCAGTTGCAAAATCAAATGTGGTTGATTTGGCAAAATTTCCTTTCGATTCAAAAGTTCCACGATCGTCATAACGCAAAACGGCAATACCGTTACGGGTCAGATAATCAGACAAAACCAAAAACGGTTTATGCCCCATCAATTCCTCGTCACTGTTTTGAGGACCACTGCCTGTAATCAATATGACACCTGGAAATTTGCCAACCTTTTTAGGCAATGAAAGCGTGCCGGCAAGTTTAATACCGGCTGTTTTATTTTCAAAAGTAATATCTTCAGAATAATAAGGATAGGGTTTTACCGGATTTTGCGGACGCTTGAGCTCTACTTTTTCAAAGGCTTGCCGGGTTAGTTTTAGTGGCAATGACATTCCTGCCTGCTTAAATGTACCGTTTACAAAACCAGAATCTAATTTACCACTGTATTCTATTTTCATAGCAGCTAATTCGATGGTTAATATCTGATTTACAAAAGTAGTTTTGCTTGCCGGAATACCTTTTACTCCCTGATCGGGGCTGTCCATGGTGGCGGAATAACCCACATCAATTTTGCTTACATGAAATACCAAACGTAATTGCATTCCTGCCGGTTTAAGAACGCCATTCCATTCACCGGTAATATCCTGACCAAATATCAAAGTTGAACTCATAATTAAGAGGCTTATAAATAATATTTTTTTCATTTTTCTAATTGTATTTTCTTAAATTCGATATAAGAATAAGCGACTGGTATAATAACAAGAATTGCTGTAATTGAAATAAATAGTATTCCTAACCAATAATTGTTCTTTGTCAAAATTGTCATTAAGATAATTGTTAAACCGCCAATCATCCAGATTCTTCCGGCTAAACGATGCGTCCTTTTCCAAATTGTTTCATTCTCCAAAGTCCAGGGAGTTCTGATTCCAATAAAGTAATTTGGTTTTACCGTTTGCAAAAAATTTCCAAATCCTGTAAAGAAAGCTCCGATTAATGCAATTAAAATGTTTTGATTAATCTCGCCTTTATTTCCTACATAAAGTAAATATAACGAGATAGAAGATATTAATAATCCCATTATTAAACGGATAGAATAATACTTGTCGCCCATTTGTTCAATTTTCTTTTTTGGATCGAAACGAGGAATCAAAAGCATTAAGACATAAATTCCGAGACCCATTACTCCTATTATATAAATTAAACTGTGTTTATTTGACCAACCGTTAGGTGTTCCATCTAAACCAAAATGTGTTGGTACAATCTCTGGCAGAGTTTTCCATATTGTTGCCAGATATGCAAAAGGAATCAAAATCAATATCCATAAAACAGCTTCTTTGAAAATCTTGTTCATACTTTATTTTTTAAGTGTTAGAATATATTGTAATAAATCATCGATAATGGTAGTATTAATCGAATACGTGATGAACTGCCCATGTTTGATGGTACTGACAAGTCCGGCTCGCTTCAGTTTGTCCAAATGATGTGACACACTTGGCGCAGTCATATCAAAACGAGCAGCGATGTCTCCGGCAGTCATATCCTGTTTTTGTAACATTTTCAGAATTTCCCTTCGAGCAGGGTCGTTCAAAGCTTTGAATACATCGTTCATTTTATTTTATGATAATTGTATATTTGTATTATTAGACAAATGTCTAAATACTTTTTTGATAAACAAAGTTCATTAAATTTAATTGTGCAAAATAAACATATATTATATCTGAACGTGTCTTTTGGAGTTTATGTTATTGAATTTGAGCTTTTTAATTTCAAATAACCATTGTTTCATTATTTAACCTAAAAATAAATAAATAGCACATCAGATATTTTTGAAACCTAAAATTTCAAAAAAATGAAAACTTATCAGAGTTTATCGGTGTTTGAGACGATAAACAATAAGAATATTACTTTGAATTGAATAGAATAAATTTCAATTTATAAAGTATAAACTTTTTAAATCCCAATTAAATGACACCAACTCAAAATTTATTAAACGAACATAAGATTATTATTGAATTACTTGGATTCATGAGGAAAATTGCTACTAAAATTAAATCAAAAGGTATTTTTTATACGAATGATGTTGATGATATTATTTATTTTCTAAACAATTTCATAGAAAAAAGTCATCATGAAAAAGAGGGCATTTTTTATCCTGAACTTTCAAATTCCAATATTCCTATTGATAAAGAAGCAATAAGTATCATGCTTTATGAGCATATTCTTACTAATAACTGTATGAAAGATATTAATAATTGCGTTGTAAATTGTAAGCTTGGCAATTCATTTTCAGGAGATTTGCTAGCTGAGAGTTTGATAAATTATGCTTCTCTAATAGAAGGGCATATGAATAAAGAACTAGAAATAATTTTTCCCATTGCAGATAAGTCTTTAAATCAAGAAAAGCAAAATGAAATTTTGAAAAAATTTGAAACTATAGATAAAAAGATTGAATCACATGGTTTTAAAGAAAGCTATAACAAATTGATTACCAGTTTAAGATTAAAATACCCAGACTAATTCATTCAGTTTGATTTGCTTTCAGTTCCGTTCAGCAGTCGGTAAATGTTGGAAATGTGCATGATAATGATAAGACTGCAACATGCGATTAGATAATAAAGAAGATGGGTTACATTGTGCAAAATTAATTCACTTAGAGCTAAAGTTATAGCTAAACAGATTGAACTTAATGAGACATATTTTGTCAACTTTTTCACAATAAAATAAATCAGAACAGAAATCAAAACAGGAACAGGGGAAAGAAGTATGGAAGCGCCGAGAGTTGTATTTACTCCTTTTCCTCCTTTAAATTTCAAAAAAAAACTGAAATCATGTCCTAAGATACTGGCAAAAGCTACCAGATATATAAAATCCTCACTGAAGCTTGTAATCTTCTGATTTTGAAGAAAAAGAATGATAGCCACCGGTAATAACCCTTTCAACATATCGCTTAACTGAGTCATAATTGAAACTTTACGACCTGCAACTCTTTTCACATTGGTTGAGCCGATGTTTCCACTTCCCAGTTTTCGTATATCTTGATGAATTATTTTTTTTGTAAAAAGATAACCGAATGGTATTGATCCAATTATATAAACGATTAATAAAACGAATATTTCCAACGGAATTTTCATTTCATTTCTTTTAAAATTCGCAATGATTCTTCAATGTGTTTTTCGGCATTAAGCTGAGAATTAAAAATGAAAACCACCTTTCCTTCCTTATTCACTATGTAAGTAACACGCCCCGGTAGCAAACCGAAAAAGCTGGTTGGAACTCCAAAAAGTTTTCGGATTTTATTTCCTATATCACTCAAAAGTGTGAAGTTTAACCGATACTTTACGGCAAATTCAAAATGACTTTCAACCGATTGAGCGCTAATACCGATTATTTCAGCATCTGCTTTTTTGAAAACATCAAACTGATCACGAAATGAACAGGCTTCTTTCGTGCAACCCGGAGTTTCGTCTTTGGGATAAAAGTAAATCACCAGATTTTTTTTGCCTCTAACGGAATCAATGTCATACATTTGTCCGTTTTGATCTTTCAATGAAAATGAAGGAATCGTACTTCCAATCTGAATAGTTGTCATATTTGTTGGTTTTGAATGATTATTAAAACTGAAATATAAAATAAATAAAAGGAAATATACGCTAAGATAAAACCTATAAAAGTTTCGTAGCTTGTGGTAATTCACATTTTCAGGATACATATTGCTGAATAATCCGGTAATTTCTAATAAAAAAACCGGTTTAATATTAATAAACCAACTATCGGTTTGATAAATGATCTTTCGGAACTTACTGCGATAATAAGTTAATGGTAACCCCCAAATAATAAAGAGAATCAACCATATATTACTAAGAATCAAATTCATTTAGTTGTAAATTTAATAATTCAATCGTGAAACTTATTTTTTAGGAAACCAAGGCAAAAACGAACTTGTTTTGTTAATATATTCAATATAATCCGGTTTCTTATCTTTCAATGATTTTTCGAGTAATGCCACGCCCGAAACTTTAATAATCAGTAAGGTCATAATAACAGAACCTGAAACGTACCAATAACTGCCGGTTGACAGACAAAGAAAGCCAAAGCCCCACCATACTGAAGCATCACCAAAATAATTCGGATGTCTCGTGTAATGCCAAAAACCCGAATTCAATACTTTTCCTTTGTTTGCTCCATTCTTTTTGAATTTTGCCAGTTGATAATCACCTCCGGCTTCGAATGTAAAACCGATGAGCCAAAAGAGAATTCCCAAATAATCGAAAATGCTCAAACTTTGAGAGGATGAATTTAGGTTGATTCCAAGCAAAGGAAGTGAAATAACAAACATCAAAACTCCCTGAAGAAGAAATGTTTGAAAGAAACTGATCCACCAGTAACGGTTTTCACCATATTTTTTTCTGAATTCACGATAACGGAAATCTTCGCCTTTGCCAATATTCCGCCAAGCCAGATAAATGGAAAGCCGCAGACCCCAAATTGTGACCAATACTAATAATATTATTTTAGCAGGAGTACTTTCGGCATTAAAAAAGTAAAAACCATTGACCAAAACGAAACCCATTCCCCAAAACATGTCGACAATACTTACATTTTTGAGGAAAATACTAATGAACCATAAAGTGGTCATTAAACATAAAATTAAAAGCAAACCCTGAAGATAAAGTGGCATCATTTTCTTGAAGTATAAGTATTTATCAATCAAACAACAAAGAAACCGCAATTGTTCCATTACCGGCATTCATTCCGATTACTGGCGAAATATCAACTACCGAAACAGGATTTTTACCAGTCAGTTGAACCATTTTATTAGTATATTCTGTTGCTCCGACCTGATTGTGAGCATGTAAAATAATATAGTTCCAAATTGTTTTTCCTTCGCTGATTTTTTGGATATGTTTCATCACTTTTTTAAGGTTAGCCTGCTGACTGAATGTTTGTCCGAACAAAACGGATTTACCTTCATTATCCATCGAAACAATCGGATTAATACCCAGCATATTGGCAATGAATCCTTTTTGTTTTGAAACCCGACCACCTTTAATCATGTATTTCAAATCCTTTACGCTTACGAAAATCTTGGCGTTGCTTTTCCAGGCTTCAATTTGTTCTACAATTTTTTCAACGGCTAAACCATCCTCAATAGATTGAGCAACCCTTAATACAACTAATCCTAAAGCACCTGAAAGTGTTTTAGAATCAACAACATAAATCGGCTTTTTAAATTCATTACTTATTTTTTCGGCGGCTTTCAGACTACTCAAATAAGTGCCGCTGAATTGTCCGGTAAGATGCACAGAAATTACTGCATCGTAATGTGACGCTAAATGGGAGTAGAGATTTGTAAATGCTCTTTCGTTAATCTGTGAGGTTTTTGGAAATTCGGAACTTGTTTCGAGTAAGTCATAAAAATGATCAGGCGTGATGGTCACTTTGTCTAAAAAATGATTGTCGCCAAAATTGATATTTAGCGGTAACATGTAAATCTGATAAAAATCAATAAGTTCTTGTGATAAATCGCATGTCGAATCTGTAACAAGTGCAATATTCCATTTCTTACGTGTTACCGCTTCGTTTTGCCGAATCATATCGTCAACTTTCTGGAAAGTAACGGTACCAAAATCTTTCAGTTTATAAAAAAAATCACCTGGATTATTATTGTGAATATGGATTCTGCAGAGACTATCGGAACCGGCAATCACAACCGAATCTCCGTTTGAATTCAAGAAATTCTTAAGCTCAGATTTTGCAACTGTAAGATCTTTCAAAATTGCTTCTGTACAATAACGAAATTTAATTTCCTCATCAACAACATCATCGGTGTGGATTAATGAAATATTATCACTCGATAATGTTACAAATTCCCTGATATTTCGACAATTCAGAAATTCGATTATACCTTCAATAAATACAACAAAACCTTTAGCTCCGGCATCCACCAGATTATTTTGTTGCAGAATTTTCAGTTTTGTTTTGGTTTCAATCAAAGAATTTTTGAGAACTTCAAGAGAATCAATAATGATTTTTTTGAAATCAATGATTTGCTGATGTTTGTTGTAAATAAATTCCGACCAGTCTTTAATCACAGTCAAAATTGTTCCTTCCACAGGATTGGCTATTGCTTCATAAATATAAGGAATTGATTTTGAAATACTTTCAGCAAATTGTGGAAGTGTGATTGTCTTACTATCAGCTGTTTCGCGGCTTAATCCATAAAGAAACTGCGCGAAAATAATCCCCGAATTTCCACGTGCTCCAAACAAAGCTGCATCTGCAATCAAATTGATTGTTTCTTTATAGGATTTATGCGGCTTTATAGTATCTAAAACAGAACGAATGGTGGATGCCAAATTTGTTCCTGTGTCTTTGTCATTTACAGGGAAAATATTGATTTTATTAATCTCTGATTGATTTTGAAGAATCTTTTTTCCTCCGGCTTGAAATGCATAAAATAAATAACGTCCATCAATTTCAAGTACTGATTTTTCATTCATAAACTTTGCTGAATAATTGCCTTACTTGTTATTGAAAATCTGTTCGGAATTTATCATTAAGTCCACATATTGAGCTCTTTTGTAAATAAATGGATTGCTCTTGAGCTGGTTTTTGGAAAGCTTTCCTCTGAATTCATCCAAACTGGTATAGTTTTTAGAATCCATCCAGTTTTCAATTTCCGATTTGATTTTATTGATTTGACCAAAGCCGTTTTTATACAAAGTACTGACAATTTGGACATTGGTCGATCCTGATAAAATAAGTTTTATCACATCTTCTCCACTGAAAACTCCGTGACTACTGCAAATTTCAGCATTAATATTTTGGTAAAGTAAACCTGCCATTTTCAATGATTTTTTATAATCACCTCGATTGCTGAAATTGAAAGATTTCACATGCTTTTCAGTTACGATGTCAATATCCGGCTGGAAAAAAGAATTGAACAATACAAACGTATCCACATTGGTTTTATCCAACAATTTAATAAAGTTCAATAGATTGGTATACTCTGAACTCAACTTAACACTTACAGGAATAGAAACACTTTGTTTAATTAGCTTAACCACTTCAATTTGCTCATCCTCAATTACTAATGCATTTTTATCAAAATCACCCGGGTTTTGATAAAAATTTAGTTCCAAACCATCCACACCTGTTTGTTCTAACAGTTTTGCATAATTTACCCAAGTTTCGGTATTTACAGCATTCAGACTCGCAATCAGTGGAATGGAAATGCTCTCTTTTGCCCTGCGCAATTTGTTCAGATGTTCTTCGGCACCCATATAATCAATATGCGGATGTAAAGTCAGCATTTCAGCATACATATCGTTGTATTCATTGATTTTTTCGTCGAGCTGAAAAGTTTCAAGCTGAATTTGTTCTTCAAACAAAGTTTTATACACAATAGCCCCGGCACCATTTTCTTCTGCTCTTTTAAGATTATCCGGATTATTTACCAGATTCGATGCTCCTACAATGATGGGATTTTCAATTTCAATTCCCATGAATTTTGTTTTCAGATTTTTCATTTGACAAAGTTCTTTAAAGTTATTAATATTATGTTTGTATTTCAGATTCAACGATTACGAACCTGATTTTGTTTATATATAATTAATAATTGTATGATTTTATTTGTTAAATTGAAAATTAAAATACAATTATTACATCGTGAACTGATTAATTCTAAGAACGTTTATATTAAAATTAGGTCTCCACATTTAGCAAAAATTGAAATTGCTAATTTAATGCCTAAATTAGCAATAATTTTTCAATTAATTCTATAATTATATTGTAAATGATTATTGATATTTTCTATTTTTATATTTAAATTTGCTTTCAAACTATTTTATACTTATCATTGTTTTCATTTAAATTCTTTTAATAATTCAAATCTATTTCAAAACATGAAAATTAAATTTAAAATTCTGTTCTTACTTTCTTTATTTTCAATTCAATTTTTTGCTCAAAAAGGTATCATAAAAGGGAAGATTTTTGATGAAAAAAATAATCAACCCGTAGAATTTGCATCTATTCTGATTCAGGGAACTGACATAGGTTCGACTTCTGACCTTGATGGAAATTATATTTTTACAGGAATCGAACCAGGCTTTAAGTATCTGGTAGTAAGTTCTGTAGGATTTCAGAAAACTATTTCAGCCCAATTTCAGGTTCAAGGAAATCAGACTACTTTTATAGATGTTGCATTACCAGAAACTGCTATCTCGCTGAATGAAGTGACGGTACGCCAAAATCTGAATCTCAAAAAAATAGAAAGTCCGATTTCTGTACTGTCCATCGGTGTTCAAGAAATTGAAAAAAGTGCCGGCGCTAATCGTGATGTTTCGAAAGTGGTTCAGCAATTGCCTGGTGTAGGTGCGACAGATCCTAACCGGAACGATTTAATTGTACGTGGTGGTGGTCCGGCAGAAAACGTCTTTTATCTTGATGGAATTGAAATTCCTGTTATTAATCATTTCGCAACTCAGGGTTCATCGGGTGGTACAGTTGGTATAATTAATCCGGATTTTGTTCGCGAAATTGAATTTTATACAGGTGCATTTCCTGCAGATCGAGGAAATGCTTTGAGTTCGGTAATGGAAATTCGCCAGAAAGATGGAAGTAAAGACCGTATTCATACTAAACTTTCTGTCGGTGCTTCTGATGCTGCTTTAACTCTTGACGGTCCGATTGGTAAGAAATCAACATTTATCGTTTCAGCACGTCAATCATACCTTCAGCTCCTCTTTAAAGCAATTGGTTTGCCATTTTTACCAACCTACAATGACTTTCAGCTGAAATATAAATATCAGATTGATAAGAAAAATGAAATTTCTTTTATCGGAATCGGTGCAATTGACAATTTGGTTTTGAATACTGATTTGCAGAACACTGGAACAGAATCGCAAAAATATTTATTATCCTATCTACCTGTTTACAAGCAATGGAATTATACTGTTGGAGCTGTTTATAAACATTTTTCAGATGAATATTTTGATACCTGGGTGTTGAGTCGTAATATGTTACGAAACGCCAACTTTAAATTCCAAAATAACGATTCTTCTTTGCCCAAAACTTCAGATTATTTATCGGACGAGGCTGAAAACAAACTTCGCTTCGAACGAAATTACCCAAATCTGCCAGTGAAATTATTGGTTGGTGGCGGATTGAGATATTCGCATTATAAAAATCATACTGAACGGAGCATATTCTTTAATAATACAGTCAATAATCTGACTTACAATACGCAAATAGGTTTGTTAAGTTACCAGGCTTTTGCACAGGCTTCGAAAGAATTGCTTGACGAACAGCTTAGACTTTCATTGGGAATCAGTTTTTCAGGAATGAATTATAATCAGAACATGATAAATCCATTGAATCAGTTTTCTCCGCGGTTTTCACTTTCTTATGCATTAACCGACAAAATTGATTTTAATGCCAATGTTGGACGATATGTCGAAAATCCGGCTTATACAACTCTCGGTTTCCGTGATGTAAACGGTCTGCTGGTAAATCAAAATGAAAAGCTACGATATATCGTTTCCAATCAGGCCATTGCCGGTTTCGAATACCGTCCGGCGAATAAGATGAGGTTAAGTGTAGAAGGATTTTATAAAGGCTATGAATACTATCCGCTTTCAGTGGCTGATGGATTAAGTATTGCCAGCAAGGGAACTAATTTCGGACAAGTGGGCGATGAACAAATTATTTCGACAGGAAAAGGACGAGCCTATGGTTTCGAATTTTTGTATAGAATCATGGATATGGGCAAAATGAATGTGACAGCTACTTATACATATTTCCGCAGTGAGTTTACCGATTCTATGGAAATTTACCGCCGATCATCATGGGATACACGTCATTTAGTAAATCTTATTGCCAGTTACAAATTACCAAAAAATTGGAATGTTTCAATGAGATGGAGGTTTATGGGCGGTGCTCCATATTCTCCAATTGATTCCATTTCGTATATACGTTCGGCATGGAATGTCACAAAACAACCATATCTTGATTATTCGAAATTCAATTCGTTAAGCTTACCGGTTGCTCATCAGCTGGATATACGTATTGACAAGGAATTTTATTTCAAAAAATGGGTTTTGAATTTGTACACTGATGTTCAGAATGTCTATAATTTCAAGACGAAAGGTGCTCCGATTTATACTAATCTGGACACAAATGGAAATGTAATTCCTGATACGAACGGTAATCCAAATAAACAGGGTTTAAGAATAATTGATAGTTTCGGTGGAACAATTTTGCCTACAATTGGTTTAATCATAAAGATATAAGATGTTTGAACAAAGACAAAAGAATAAAGACAAAAGAATAAAGACAAAAAAATTAAGACCTTATGAAAACAAAATTAGTTATTGTAGTTCTATTGATTTTGGCTGTAACAATCTCTGCCAAAAAGAAAAAGGAAGTATTTTCAATTGAAAATTACGGTATTAATAATACTGGAACAACACTTAGTATACAATTTGAGAAAGGACCCGAACATAATCATCCCCTTTTTGCTGTTTGGCTTGACGATGAAAAAGGTAATTATATACAAACACTTTATGTGTCGAAGGTTATAGGAAAAGGTGTCTTTTATCGGGCAAGCCGTGCCACCGGACAATGGCAAGCCGGTGAAATTCAACGTCCTGCCGCTTTACCGTATTGGGCGCATCAACGCGGAGTGAAAAATGAATTGGGAACTTTTAATCCTACTCCGAAACAACCTATTGTGGATGCATATACTGGAGCGACACCATCAGCTTCTTTCGTTTTGATTGTAAAAACCGAAAAGCCATTGAAAGGAAAATATAAAGTGATGCTGGAATTGAATCAGTCGTGGGACTGGAATGAATACTGGACGAATGATAAATTTCCCAATGACAAGGAATATAAAACTTCGAGCCAGCCTGCACTTGTTTATTCGGCAGATATTGACACTGACAGCCCTGAAGTAACTTATGAAATGAAACCAATTGGTCACAGTCACTATTCGGGTGCAGATGGCAGTTTGGATAAAGATTTGAGTACAATGACCACGGCATTAAAAATTGCAAAAAAGATTACGGTGGAAATTGTGGGTAAATGAAAATTGAAATAAAAGAACATAAAAAAAGCTGTCTCAAATTACTCTGAGACAGCTTATATTCAAATTCAGGAACTTCGTACTATTTTCCGATTATCCTAAAAAGCCTTTTAATAATTTACTCTTGGCGTTTGGCCTCAATTTTCGAATCGCTTTTTCTTTGATTTGACGAACACGTTCACGTGTCAGTCCAAATTCATCTCCGATTTCTTCAAGTGTCATTTCAGTTACACCAATTCCAAAGAATTTTTTCACGATATCGCGTTCTCTGTCCGACAAAGTAAATGCCAGTACGCGCTCAATTTCTTTGGAAAGTGACTCATTAATCAACACGCGGTCAGCGTTGGGAGAATCATCGTTAATCATTACATCCAGCAAACTGTTGTCTTCACCTTCAACAAACGGAGCATCCACCGAAATGTGACGGCCCGAAACTTTCATGGTGTCGGCAATTTTGTCAACAGGAATGTCTAAAACTTCAGCCAATTCTTCCGGAGAAGGACGACGTTCATTTTCCTGTTCGAATTTTGAGAATGCCTTGTTGATTTTATTCAACGAGCCAACCTGATTTAATGGCAAACGTACAATACGTGATTGTTCGGCTAAAGCCTGTAAAATTGATTGACGAATCCACCAGACAGCATACGAAATGAATTTAAATCCACGCGTTTCGTCAAATTTTTCAGCAGCTTTAATCAGTCCAAGGTTGCCTTCATTGATTAAGTCGGGTAGACTGAGGCCTTGATTTTGGTACTGTTTAGCAACTGAAACAACAAAACGAAGGTTAGCGCGTGTAAGTTTTTCAAGAGCTACCCTGTCACCGCTCCGGATTCGTTGAGCCAACTCAACTTCTTCTTCAACAGTGATAAGATCTTCACGTCCAATCTCTTGAAGGTATTTATCAAGAGATGCACTTTCACGATTCGTAATCGATTTTGTAATTTTTAATTGTCTCATTTTATTGATGAAAATTAGCTTGCAAAAGTAGTTATTATTTTTGATTCCACAAAGCTAAAAATGTAAAAATAATTCCTATGAATCTTTATCTAAACTAACAAAAATCATGCACTTTAGTTTAAAATCTGGTATTTTATTTTGGAACTTAGGACCAAAAATTTAGAATAGTATTGATTCTGAAATAGAATTTAAAATATTAATAAGATAAAAATCTATTGGAAACAAAATTTCCGAAGAGGTATTTCGATTAATCAAACGCAAAAAGATCAACTATATTTCTTTTTCTTTCAGAAAGTTGATTCAATCGATTTTTACTCCGTGTATTTTTGCAAGTTTTGAAGTTAGCAATGAAACGTTTCGTTTTCGAATGGAAAGTTTCATAAAACAAATATTTTCAAACGATTGAGAGATAATTAGCACGTTCAAGTCTTTGATAATATGCATAATGTCGTTCATTAAAACGTAATCGAAATGAATTGAAACTAATTCATCAACCGTTTTTTCAACAATGATAGAATTATTGAGAGCATCGGCGGTAGCTTCTTTATATGCAGTTGTAAGTCCACCTGTTCCAAGCAGAATTCCTCCAAAGTATCGCACAACAATAACTATAACATTGGTGAGTTCACGTGAATTGATTTGGCCAACGATTGGTCGTCCGGCAGTTCCCGAAGGCTCTCCATCGTCGTTTGCCCGCCATTCTTTGCGTTCGGATCCAAGCATATAGGCATAACACACATGCCGCGCATCGAAAAAGCGTTTTCGATAGTCTTTCACAATCTCTTTCACCTCGTCTGCATTTTGAACAGGTATTGCAAACGACAAAAATTTACTCCCTTTTTCCTTGTAAATTCCTTCGCTGAGATTCGAAATGGTTTTGAAAATATCCGACATTGATTACATGTTTTGAGAAGTTACTAATTACCAAAGTTGTCACAAATGTACTGTATTATATTTTGATTATGTTTATCTATTTTATTATGAACTGCAAAACAACCTTAATCTTTACGAAAAACCAAACTTTCGATTGCTATAATTGTTTTATCATATGTATAGATTTAATCTTTTTATTACTAATCCTTTATCTGATTTATTATGTCTACATTTGAATTAAATCAAATCTATCTTCAACTCGATTATGAAATCAATCATTTGACTCAATCGACGATCGCGTTTCATAGAAATGCGATAAAAGAAGATACACGCCGTGTTATTTCGGATTTGAAATCTGAAATTGAAGAATGGATTTCTCTTTTAAATGAAAGAAAAATTACTTGTTATGAAATTGAAAATTTGTTGGAATTAAAAAGTGAACAAATCAAGCTTACGAAACTGGAAAGTAAAGGTGTTGAAAAGGAAAAGCTTGAAATGATCAAGAATGATATTTTTGGAATGACAGCCAGAGCTATATTTAATACATATCTCAATTCTTTATTTAGAAATCCCACACGGGCAAGAACTAAAGATTTTAGAAAGGTAAACTGGTTTTAAAGGAATCTATATTTAATTTCGATTTCCTAAAAATATCGCAGAAAAATCAATGATTTTAGACTTACGTTTAAAGATTGTATTTTTCTAGCGATATTTTTTTTGTTTACATTTAAACCATTTACCTTTGCACGAGTCAATAGAATATAATTTCAAACATTGATTCTTTTATCGCAAGTATGCTGTCAACACACTTGCGAGTTTTTTTTACGTTTCATCATTTTCTTTCAAATTATTATTTTTCCGAATATATTTTTTTTCACTATCCTATGAAACATTTATTTTTTTCAGTTATTATTTTTCTAAGTACTTCTCTTTTCGCCCAACATAGTATTCAGTCCTCAATTTTTGATGCTAAAAACGGATTATCGATCGAAATGGCAACTGTCAGACTACTTCGTATTCCTGATTCAACCTTTGTAGCCGGTTGTCAATCGGATTTAAATGGAAATTTTAATTTAGCAAAAATAAAACCTGGAAATTTTATTCTGAAAATCAGTTCTATCGGTTATCTTGAATATCGTAAAAATATAACAGTAGAACATAAAGATTTAATTCTCAAAACAATTCATTTGGCTGAAAATGTTCATGTTCTGGGTGAAGTTCAGGTGACAGGAACTGCTGCACAAATGGTGGTGAAAGGCGATACCACTGAATTTAATGCAACTGCTTTTAAAACATCTGAAAACGCTGTAGTTGAAGATTTGTTGAAGCGATTACCCGGAGTTGTAGTTAGCTCGGAAGGAAAAATCACGGTAAACGGTGAAGAAATCAAGAAAATAAGAGTAAACGGGAAGAAATTTTTCAGTGATGATGTGGAAATGGCGACCAAAAATATTCCGGCTGATCTGATTGATAAAATACAGGTTTTGGATCAGAAATCGGATATGGCACAACTTACCGGTTTTGAAGATAATGATACAGAACGAATTATAAATCTGACATTTAAACCGAACCGTAAAAAGGGAACTTTTGGAAACATTACAGGTGGAGCCGGACTCGATTCGGGTGCTGCCTTGCGATATGATGGAAATATGTTTTTAAATCTGATTGATGGTGATTCTCAAACGACTCTTACCGGTGGAGGAAACAATACGAATACTTCGAGAAGTAGCCGTGGTCGTGGTGCTTATAGTAATAACAGTGGTATAACCACAACTCAGAATTTGGGTGTAAATAATAATACCATACTGAATCCAAAATTGAAGATTGGTGGGGATGGTTCTGCGAATCACGCATTTAATGAAACAATTACCCATAGTGATCGTGAAAGCTATCTGAAAGATTCTACTTATTCAAGTATATCGAACACAACGGCTCACAATGAAAATTACGCAGCCAATTTACGACTCGAAATAGAGTGGAAACCTGATACATTGAATACATTTGTTTTCCAACCAAACCTAAGCTATAACCGCTCATTTTCAGACAGCCAGAAAAATTATACAAATTTGACCGATACAACACTCACCAGTGTGGGTAATAATTCAAATTTCGGAAACGGAACATCGCTTAATGGCGGTTTGGGGGTTATTTACAGTCACAAATTTGCCTCAAAAAAAGGACGAACTTTTACTGCTGATTTGCAAACATCACTTTCTCAATCCAATAATGAAAGTTTCAACTATTCAAAAAATAAAACCCGTTCAGATTCGACATTAATTGATCAGAGAACTCTGAATAATTCAAATGCGAGTAGTGTGAATTTGAGAATGTCGTATGTGGAACCACTCTGGAACTTGAAAAATTTTCTGGAAACTTCTGTGACATTCAAAAATTCGAACAATATTTCAGAAAAGGACCAGTTTAAAAAAGACTCTTTAGGAAATTATGCAAATTTGGATTCGACATACAGCAATAATTTTGAAAACCGGTTTTATAGTGAAACACTTGAACTGAATTACCGTTATGTTGACAAGATTTTTAATATTATGTTCGGAATGAAAGGTGAACCTTCTCAATCTTACAGCTATCGATTATATCAAAATGGTTCGAGTACGTATTTACCAAATGAAGTGTTTAATTTTGCACCTACAGCTCGATTTCAGTTTAATTTTGGTCGTAAAAAATTCGCCAGAATAGATTACCGTGGAAGAACGGATCAGCCGAGTATAAGCCAGTTACAGCCTGTAAAAAATAATTCAAATCTTATGAATTTGACCATTGGTAATCCGGAATTGAAACCCGATTTCAATCATAGTTTGCGTATGTTTTTCACTACTTTCAATGACAGTACTTTTTCATCGTTTAATGCTTCAATTTATGGACAGTTG
>JBBRTR010000030.1:0-24308 GCA_038244215.1 Bacteroidales bacterium | reverse complement strand
ATTGGTGCCAACACGGCACGAATGATTATGTCGTCCTATTCTGCTCAGGAAATTCAGGAAATGATTGCTTCAGGAAATGTTTCGGCATTGAACGCGATTAAGGGAATAGGTACAAAAACCGCACAACGCATTATTGTCGACCTGAAAGATAAAATTGTAAAAGGAGTGGGAGGAACTGAATTTTCGAATCTCTTGTCCAACCAACATTCTGAACAAAAGGAAGAAGCCGTTTCGGCTCTGGTTATGCTGGGATTTGCTGCGGCAGCTTCACAAAAAGTAGTTGATAAAATTATGCACGAACAACCTGCACTTAAAGTAGAGCAACTGATTAAAATGGCTCTTAAAATGCTGTAAACAGTTATCAGTTATCAGTTATCAGTGATTAGTGTTGATTAATTATGAATTGAGCATCTTGAATTTGAATTAAATTATGATATTTTCGAAAAAGACTTTCCCCATTCTGTTTTTATGTGCTATTTTACTTAGCTGGACTTATGCTTTTGTAAGTGCTGCAAGCCATTATAATCTTGAACCCCAAACTCAGGAACCTAAAACTACTGTCACCGATACAGTAAAGCAAGCTGCGCCTAAATTTCCAATCAAAAAATATACGGAAGACCGATATGATGAGCTGGGCACCAAATATCCAATGGATGCTCCAAAGCCGGATAATGTAAAATCGGTGGTACAATATGACGCGAAAACAGGAAATTATGTTTTGCGAACTTTTGTCGGAAATACAGAAATTGCAACACCTTTTTTGATGACCGAACAGGAATACCGGAATTATTCGGCAAAACAGGATCTGCAAAAATACTGGAAAGAAAAAAATGCAAAAGCAGCTGCCAATAATGAAGATAAATTTTCTATTTCGGATATGAAATTCAATATCGGACCTGCAGATAAGATTTTCGGTCCTGGTGGAGTTCAAATTAAAACACAAGGTTCAGCCGAGCTTATTTTTGGTTTTAAATCGAATACGCTCGATAATCCTGCATTGACTGAACGGATGCGTAAATCCAATATCTTTGATTTTAATGAAAAGATTCAATTGAATGTTACCGGAACCGTGGGTGATAAAGTCAATTTTGGATTGAATTACAATACTGAATCCAGTTTTGATTTCGATCAGAGCATGGTGAAATTGGCATATAAGGGTAAAGAAGATGATATTGTCAAAAGTATCGAAGCCGGTAATGTAAGCATGCAGCTCAACAGTTCATTGATAACCGGAAGTACAGCATTATTCGGATTAAAAACTGAACTTCAGTTCAGTAAAATGAATGTAACTGCAATCGCCTCCCAACAAAACTCGCAGACTCAGACCGTCAGTTCAAAAGGTGGAGCACAAACCACTAAATTTGAGGTAAATATAGATAATTATGACGAAAACCGCCATTTCTTTTTATCTCATTATTTCCGCGACCATTTTGAAAGTTCAATGAGTAAACTTCCGTTTATCTCTTCAGGAATTACGATTAACCGTGTCGAGGTGTGGGTTACGAACAAACGTGGGAATTATGATCAGGCCAGAAATATTCTGGCTTTTATGGATTTAGCCGAAACCGATAGTATTGATAATAAACATTGGAACGTTACGTCTACAGGAAACTGGCCACAAAACAATGCTAACTCACTTTATAAAGAAATATCAGGGTTGGCAAATATCCGTGACATTCAGCAATCTAATGCAGTCTTAACAACTGAATATCCATCAAGCATGGGCATTAATGGTGGCGAAGATTATGAAAAATTAGAAAGTGCCCGAAAACTGGATCCTTCGGAGTATACTGTAAATAATACATTGGGAATTATTTCGTTACGGAACACGTTGAATCCGGATGAAGTATTGGGTGTAGCATACGAATATTCTTTTAACGGCCAAAATTATCAGGTTGGTGAATTTTCTACCGATCCAATAACATCACCACAGGCATTAATTGTAAAACTGTTGAAAAGTACCGCCCAATCGCCACAGCTCAAAACCTGGGATTTGATGTTGAAAAACGTGTATAATATTGGTGCAATGGATATTCAACGCGATAATTTCAAACTGGATATCGTTTATCGGAATGATTCAATCGGAACCGATTTGCAATATATTAGCGAAGGAAGTGATAAAGTTAAGAACCAACTTTTACTACGTGTTTTTAATCTCGACCGTTTGGATACAAAAAATGCAGCAAATCCGGATGGAAAATTCGATTTTGTCGAAGGATATACTGTTCTTGCAAATACAGGACGTGTTATATTCCCTGAACTTGAACCATTTGGATCATATTTAGGAAAGGCATTAGACCCGAGCTATAATAAAAATGTAAAACCATCAAATCTTGTAGGAAAATATATTTATCAGGAATTGTACGATTCCACGTTGGTGGTTGCTCAGGAATTTAGCGAAAAGAATAAATTCAAATTGGTTGGAGAATATAAAGGTTCTTCCGGTTCTGAAATTCGTTTAAATGCAATGAATGTTCCCCGTGGATCCGTAAGCGTTACTGCCGGTGGTGCCACTTTAATCGAAAATGTGGATTATACAGTTGATTACACCATGGGAACTGTTACCATTCTCAATCAATCTTTAATAGCCTCAGGAACAAATATTGACGTAAAACTTGAAAATCAATCGATGTTCAGTATGCAACGAAAATCGTTGTTGGGAACTCATTTGGAATATAAATTCAACAAGGATTTCAGTTTGGGCGGTACGGTTATGCATCTTTCCGAATTGCCATTAACGACAAAAGTAAATACCGGAAGTGAACCGATTTCGAATACAATATGGGGAATGAATACTTCTTGGCGTACCGAATCACAATGGCTGACGAATGTCATTGACAAAATACCTTTTGTTAATGCCACCAAGCCTTCAACCTTTGCCCTGAATGCTGAATATGCCCAGTTGATTCCGGGTCATTCGAAGATTATAAGTCCTGCAGGTTTGGCTTATATCGATGATTTTGAATCAACTCAAACTACCATCGATATTCATTATCCGTCCAATTGGTATCTCGCCAGCACGCCATTCAATCCTAATTCAGCTTCAACTCCCTATTTTAAAGAAGCTGGTTTAAGTAACAATATAGATTATGGAAAAAACCGGGCATTATTATCCTGGTATTATGTCGATCCGGTTTTCAACGGAACCAGTAATACCAATCCGAGTTATATCCGAAACGACCCGGATGCTTTGTCAAATCATTTAACCCGATACATTAATCAACAAGAAATTTTTCCTGATAAACAAGTAGATCCTACAAAAGCTCCAACGCTGACAGTTCTTAATTTATCGTATTATCCAAATGAACGTGGTCCGTATAATTTGGATGTAAATGGAATGAACCCGGATGGAACTTTGCTAAATCCGGCCAAACGATGGGGTGGTATTATGCGCAAATTGGATGTGACCGATTTTGAAACAGCAAACATTGAATATATCGAATTTTGGATGATGGATCCTTATGTCAATAAAGATGGAATGACTCCTGACCAAAGTGGCGATTTATACTTCAATCTGGGAGATATCAGTGAAGATGTTTTGAAAGATGGTAAGAAGTTTTTTGAAAACGGTCTGCCTTTCGATGGCGATGTTTCAAAGACTGATACTACTGTTTGGGGACGTGTACCAAAGGTTCAATCCACTGTAAACGCTTTTGATAATAATGCAGGAGCCCGTAAAAATCAGGATGTTGGTCTGGATGGATTGACAAACGAAAGTGAATTTTTATTTCCTACTTACAAAAATTATGTGACGGGTATTCAATCGATTGTAACTCCCGATGCACTTCAAAAAATGAAAGCTGATCCGTTTTCACCTTTGAATGACCCTGCCGGTGATAATTATCATTTCTATCGCGGAAAAGATTATGATGATCAGAAACTGGATATTTTGACACGCTATAAACATTATAACGGAACGGAAGGAAATTCACCGGACGCCACGACCGTAACCGAATCCTATGGAACTTCGGCTACGTCTTTGCCTTATAACGAAGATATTAATTCGGATAATACATTGAATGAATATGAAAAGTATTATCAGTATCATGTCCGTATTAATCAAAATAATATGAAAGTAGGAAGTAATTATATAACTGATGAAATTACTACGAATGTTACTTTAAAAAATGACAAAGTTGAAGCGGTTACCTGGTATCAGTTTAAAATTCCAATCCGGGACTTTGATGATAAAATCGGAAGCATTCGTAATTTTAAATCCATCCGGTTTGTACGTATGTTCCTTACAAATTTTGAAAAGGCAACAACTTTGCGTTTGGCTACTCTCGATTTGGTTCGTGGTGAATGGCGTGGATTTAACAAACCGTTGTATCCAAGCACAACTGTTCCAACAACTACGGGAAGTTTGGATATTCAGGCTGTAAATATTGAGGAAAATGCCAGCAAAACTCCTGTAAACTATATTTTACCTCCCGGAGTAACGCGCGAAACTGATCCGAGTCAACCGGCTCTTCTCCAACAGAATGAACAATCAATGGTTCTTAGGGTGAATAATTTGGCACCCGCTGATGCTCGTGGAGTTTATAAAAATACTTCTTACGATATGCGTCAGTATAAACGACTCCAAATGTTTGTACATGCTGAAAGAATGTTGGATGATGCAAATCCTGCAACTCAACTGCAAGATCATGAATTGACCTGTTTTGTCCGCATCGGATCCGATATGGTAAATAATTATTACGAATATGAAATTCCGTTACGGTTAACTCCGGCAGGTATTTATGCTGGTGCTGATAAATATTCTCCTGATAAAGAAATTGTTTGGTATCAGGATAATATGTTCGATTTTGCGTTTACTGCTCTTACCGATGCCAAATTAAAACGGAACAAAGCCCGACAAAACGGCTCTGGTAATGTTTCCAATCTGCTTCCGTATGTGGTTTATGATCCGAATAAGCCTTTGAATAAAATATCAGTTGTAGGAAATCCGACGATTTCGGATGTTGAAAATATTATGATTGGTATCCGAAATGTAAGTGGTGAAGTTAAATCCGGCGAAATCTGGGTAAATGAGCTTCGTATATCCGAATTTGACGAATCGGGTGGTTTTGCAGCCATGGGAAATCTTGCCATAGGATTGTCGGATATAGGAACGGTAAACGTCTCTGGCCGAATGGAAACTGCAGGTTATGGAAGTTTGGAAAGCAATGTGATGGATCGCAGAATGGATAATTTGTATCAAATGAATTTCTCTACGGCATTGGATTTGGGACGCTTTTTCCCTGAAGCTGTTAAATTACGTATTCCGGCTTATTACTCGTATTCAAATGAAACGGTTTCGCCAAAATACAATCCACTCGATCAGGATATTTTACTTAATGATGCCCTGAATAATGCTGCCGGTCAAACGGAACGGGATTCGATTACTGCCATGACACAAGCGGTTAATACATCGAAGAGTTTTAATATTTCGGCTGCAAAAATCAATATTAAAAGTAAAACACCACAATTTTATGATCCGGCCAATGTATCGTTTACCTATGCTTATACCGAATCCAATCAACACAGTGCCGATATTGAACAGAATTTGAACAAAGACGAACGTGCTGCGATTGATTATAATTTTTCATTTAATCCGAAACCTTTCGAACCGTTCAAAAATACGAAGGCTTTAAATAGTCCTGTATTTAAAATTATTAAAGATTTCAATTTTTATTATTTGCCGACAACATTGAGTTTCAATACCAATATGAATCGGCAATATTCGCAGGTAAAATTACGTGATCTGAATTCCAACGGGCTTTCCAGTGCAGTAGGTCAGGCTGTTGATCTGACATTCAGTAAGGATTTTATGTGGAACAGACAGTTTGATATTAAATATGATTTGACCAAAGCAATTAAATTTAGCTTTCAAACTGCTATGAATTCTAATATCGATGAACCGTATTATACCCCCGAAATAGGGAAACAATATTACGAAGCATGGCGTGACACAGTTTGGTCGAGTATTCGAAAATTAGGCTCACCTTACACTTATCAACAGGTTTTCACTGCATCATGGAATTTACCAATCAATAAAATTCCGGTGTTTGACTGGATCAATGCCAATGCAAGTTACAATTCAAACTATAACTGGAATCGTACTGCTACAATTCAGGGCGGCACTCAAATCGGAAATATTGCAACCAGTATGGGAGCATGGCAGGCTGATGGTCAGTTTAATTTTGAGAACTTGTATAATAAAGTTAAGTATTTCAAACAGGTAAATCAGAGGTTCAGTGCGCAGAACAATAATAACAAACAGAAATTCCAGTCGAAAACCTATAATCAGACAGTAAATTTTGAAAAAGATAAATTGATTACGATTAACCACCGGCTAGGAAGTGATAAGTTTAATTTTTCAGCAGTTGATAAAACGGGAAAAACGGTTAATCTAACTTATAAAACCAAGAACTCCACAACGGTTGAAATTACACCGCCTTTGAATGCAGATAGTGTAAAACTGACTTTTGTAAGTATTGATCCGAATGTGCAAAGTGTTGCCAGAACATCGACAGACCTCGTCGTGCGGTTCCTGATGATGCTACGTCGTGCATCCATTACCTATCGTGAATCAAACAGTATGGTTTTACCCGGATTTTTACCTGAACCCGGATTTTTCGGACAGCAGAATCAAAACGGAATGAATGTTCCCGGATATGGTTTCGTCTTCGGATTTACCGATAAAAATACTTTGCAAACAGCAGTCGATAAAGGTTGGTTAGTTACCGATTCTGTTGTAACTCCGGCAACAACTGCATTTACTTCCGATTTGGATATGAAAGCTTCGATAGAGCCGATTCCCGGATTCAAGATTGATTTAAGTGCGAGAAGATATCAGGCTACAAATACCTCAGTTCAATATATGTTTCCTGGTATGCCATCAAATTACAACGGAAGTTATAATATTACATTGATGGCTTTGTCCACTGCATTTAAACCGATTGGAAATGCTGAAACAAATTATAATTCAGAACTCTTTAATAATTTTCTGGCTAATCGTCAAACCATTCAGAACCGATTGAATTCAAAATATAATGGAACAACATATCCGAATGCAGGATTTTTAAGAGATAAGGGTATAACCGGAAATTATAATTCCGAAAAGGGCGCTTATCAGCTTAATTCGTCCGATGTATTGATTCCTTCATTCCTGGCAGCGTATACCGGACGTGACGTAAATACAGTGGATACAAATCCATTCCTTTCTATTCTGAGTGTTTTACCAAATTGGCGTGTCACTTACGATGGTTTATCAAATATCTCATGGATAAAAGAACATTTCAAATCAATTAGTCTGACTCATGCTTATACTTGTAAATACAGTATTGGTTCGTACACATCGTATTCAACTTGGGTGGCTTTGGGAGATGAAAACAGTTCATTGGGTTATGTGCGTGATGTTCAGAATGATTTTAATGCAATTCCTTCGTCACCATTTGATATTTCGAGTGTTTCTTTGACCGAGCAATTCAGTCCGCTGATTGGAATCAATGCTGCGATGAACAACAGCATGACAGCTAAGGTGGAATACCGTAAACAGCGTAATTTAGCACTTAATTTAACGAGTACGCAATTGATTGAAGCTGCAACAAATGAATTTGTGGTGGGTCTTGGCTATCTTTTGAAAGATTTCGATGTAATTCTCAAATTGAAATCGAACAGTCAATCAAAAATAAAGAATGATTTGAAGTTGAGTGCCGATTTATCCTATAAGGATGTTAAGACTTTATTGCGTAAAGTTGATGAAAATATCACACAGGCGTCGAGTGGGAACAAACTATTAACATTAAAGGTTTTAGCTGATTATGTTTTCAGTTCGAAAGTAAATATTCAGTTATTCTACGATCGACAAATGAATACGCCACTTATTTCATCTTCATATCCGGTATCATCATCCAATTTTGGTGTTAGCTTCAAGTTTATGCTGACCCGCTAATTATGATAAAATTTTTAAGAGGAAAATCGAAAGGGGTTAATAAAACTGAAAACAAATGAACAATGATTCATTTATTCATGTTATGTTGATAATTTTGAAAAAAAATCAATTATGATAAAGAAATTTATTCTGACTTTATGCGTCATATTTGTTACAACTGCTTTATTTGCACAAATATACGAACCGGTAAAATGGACGCAAGTATTAAAAGCGACAGGTGAGAAAACAGCTGATATTACTTTTCGTGCAGGAATCGATAAAGGCTGGCATTTATATGGATTACTTTTACCTAAAGGCGGTCCGGTGCCAACTTCCATTGTTTTTGAGAAAATTGAAAATGCTCAAAAATCGGGTGAAATTCAGGCTACATCCAAATTGCTGAAACAGTACGATCCCAATTTTGATATGGAACTGAACTGGTACGCGAATGAAGCCGTTTTCGTACAGAAAATCACGTTCGACGATATTTCAAAAGTAAAAGTGAAAGGGTATATTGAGTTCATGGTTTGCAATGATCAAAGTTGTCTTCCTCCAAAGAAATATCCATTCTCATTTGGCGAATCAAGTGTTGAACCAGTTGTAAAAATTGCAACAGTATCAACTTTGCCAATAAAAACTTCCGATTATTGGACACCGGTAATTGATGAATTGAAAAATTTTGGAAATGAGCAGGGAACAACCCAAAACTCAACCTTATGGTATTTCTTTGTAATGGGTTTATTATATGGATTGCTGGCATTGGTGACTCCTTGTGTGTGGCCGATAATTCCAATGACGGTCAGTTTCTTTTTAAAACGATCGGAAAATAAAAAAAAAGGACAGCGTGATGCCATTTTATACGGACTTTCCATCATTTTTATTTATGTTGTTCTCGGGCTCTTAATAACCGTTATTTTTGGCGCCAGTGCGCTAAACAGTTTATCAACAAGTGCGGTATTTAATCTTATTTTCTTTGCCATTCTGGTACTATTTGCAGTATCATTTTTTGGCGCTTTCGAAATTACTTTACCATCTTCGTGGACAACGAAACTGGATGCTAAAGCCGATTCTACAGTAGGAATTGTCAGTATTTTATTCATGGCATTTACACTCGTTCTTGTTTCATTTTCGTGTACCGGACCTTTGGTAGGAACGCTGTTGGTTCAGGTGGCGGGAAGTAATTCTATAATTGCACCCATCGTGGGAATGACAGGATTTGCTATTGCATTATCCATTCCATTCAGTCTTTTTGCATTATTTCCTTCTTGGTTAAAATCATTACCAAAATCGGGTGGTTGGCTTAATTCTGTGAAAATTGTTCTGGCTTTTCTGGAACTTGCTTTGGCACTCAAATTCCTGTCTGTAGCCGATTTAGCCTACGGTTGGCATATTCTCGATCGCGAAGTTTTTCTGTCCTTATGGATAGTAATCTTTGCATTATTGGGAATGTATTTATTAGGAAAAATCCGTTTTTCTCATGACAGCGAATCGAAACACACTTCAGTATTAGGAATCTTTCTTGCGATCATTTCATTATCATTCTCGGTCTATATGATTCCTGGTTTATGGGGAGCGCCACTGAAATCCATCAGTGCATTCGCACCACCGCTTAACACGCAGGATTTTAATTTATACAACGATGATGTTCATGCTGCTTTTACCGATTATGAACTTGGGATGGCTTATGCTGCTGAAAAAAAATTGCCGGTTGTTGTTGATTTCTCCGGTTACGGTTGTGTAAATTGCCGTAAAATGGAAGCTTCGGTATGGACCGATCCAAAAGTAAAGGAATTACTGGAAAATGATTTTGTTTTGATTTCCTTGTATGTTGATGATAAAACAAAATTGAAAGAACCTTATGAAGTGAATGAAAATGGTCGGACAACCACTATTGAAACAGTAGGTGATAAATGGAGTTACCTTCAGCGAACAAAATTTGGTGCCAATGCGCAACCTTACTACGTGATGCTCGATAATTCTGGTAAACCGCTGAATAAAGCCTATGCTTTCGATGAAAATCCTGCTAACTTTGTAAAGTGGCTAAAAAAAGTTCATGATTGATATTTCATAGTTGATAGAATTTATATGACTGTCAACAATGAACTCTCAACTGTTAACTGATATGTTGTTACTGCCATTCTGCCACCCGATTTCTGCCAAAAGCGGAATTCGGGTGTTTTGGCAAAATTATTGAAGAACACAAATTGCCCTAAAAGGTTTCAGAGAATTGAACTTTATTAAATTTAGAAATAAGTATTGCTTATGCTTGTTTTAATGTCATTTGCAAAAGTTGAATGAAAAAAAATTACAATATGAAGAACAAAAGACATAATGAAGAGACTCCCGAAGAGCTGGAGAAAAAAGCAGCTGATGAAACAACCGATGAAGCTGCCGATCAGATTGTTGACGAACTAGAATTAATGACTCAAAAATATGCCGATTTAAATGATAAAAATCTGCGTTTGATGGCGGAGTTTGATAATTACCGGAAACGTACGTTAAAGGAACGTATGGATTTAGTGAAGACAGCAGGTGAGAAAATCTTGGCAGACATGCTTCCTTTGGTTGATGATTTTGAACGTGGACTGAAAGCGATGGAAACTTCGGATGATGTACAGGCTGTTAAAGATGGAGTTGATTTGATTTATTCTAAGTTTATTGCATTTTTACTTCAGAACGGTGTAAAAGCTATTCCAACTGAAAATCAGACATTCGATACCGAATTCCATGAAGCAATAACCACATTCCCTGCACCATCAGAAGAACAGAAAGGAAAGATTATCGATTGTATTTCGAAAGGATATACTCTAAATGATAAAGTAATCCGATTTTCAAAAGTGGTTGTTGGAGAGTAAGACACCCAACCCTCAAATAAGTGCTTAAATGGAATAAGTTCATTATCACAATATCAAATCATCAAATCATCACATTAGCATATTATCACATTAAAAAATGGCAAAAAGAGATTACTACGAAATACTTGAAGTTTCAAAATCAGCTTCGGCAGACGAAATAAAAAAAGCATACCGCAAAAAGGCCATTCAGTTTCATCCTGATAAAAATCCGGGTGATAAAGCTTCTGAAGAAAAGTTTAAAGAAGCAGCTGAAGCTTACGAAGTATTGAGTGATGAACAAAAACGTTCGCGTTATGACCAGTTTGGCCATGCCGGAGTAGGAAGTGCTGCCGGAAACGGATTTGGCGGAGCTAATATGAATATGGAAGATATTTTCTCTCATTTTGGCGATATTTTTGGTGGACATTTTGGCGGATTTAGTGGTTTTGGCGGAAACCAACGTGGTGGTCAACGAGTTCGTCGTGGATCGGATTTACGCGTTAAAGTAAAACTGAATTTGGCAGAAATTGCTTCAGGAGTTGAAAAGAAAATAAAAGTAAAAAAATATGTTTCCTGTTCGCATTGTAACGGTACAGGTGCTGCAAATGGTTCTTCTACTACAACTTGTACTACTTGTAATGGTCAGGGACGTGTGACACGGGTTCAACAAACTATTCTGGGGCAAATGCAAACGCAGGCAGAATGTCCAACTTGCGGTGGAGATGGAAAGATTATCAAGGAAAAATGTACACATTGTGCAGGTGAAGGCATTGTTCGTGAAGATGAAGTAATCAATATCAACATACCGGCCGGAGTAATTGAAGGTATGCAGCTTTCGATGAGTGGAAAAGGAAATGCAGCACGCAGAGGAGGAGTAAACGGTGATTTACTCGTTTTGGTGGAAGAAGAAGCACATCCTGATTTGATTCGTGATGAAAACGATTTGATATATAATTTGCTTTTAACGGTTCCACAGGCTACTTTGGGTGATTCGGTGGAAGTGCCGACTGTGGATGGAAAAGTAAAAGTTACTATAACTCCTGGCACTCAACCTGGAAAGGTATTGCGATTGCGTGGTAAGGGTTTGCCAAGTGTAAATCGTTACGGAACAGGTGATTTGTTGGTCAATATTGGTGTTTATATCCCAGAAAATCTGAATAAAGAGGAAAAATCAATCATTGAGAAACTCGGTAATTCAGCTAATGTAAAACCAAACGCTTCCGCTTCAAAAAATTTCTTCGCACATTTTCGGAATATGTTTGAATAAAATAGTTTTCAATACATTTGATCCTAAAATCATTCTCTAGGAATGGGCCATAGAATACAAAACAATGATACTGAATTTGTGAAAGTTCAGTATCATTGTTTTTTTTGCGAACGAGTCCACAAATTGAGCATTAAACTTGTCGAACCACAACAATATAAGTGTAAAAACAAATGATGTAAAAGGATAACATAAAAAACTCTTATATTAAACCTCAACAAATTTATTCTTAGCTAAATTTTAAATATTGTTGAAATACAAATTAGTCCCGTTTCGACTTCTTTTCTCTCTTTTCTTCTTTTTTCTCTTTCGCTGTCTTAACAGGTTCTTTCTTTACATTCTTCTTTGCATCTTGCGATTTAGCCATGATTTCTTATTTTTATTGGGGGATGAATATAATTTCTGTGCAAAGTAATTCATTTTTTTTCAAATTAGATATTTTTGAGTGGATTTTGTTTGATTTTTCATCAAAAATATTTGAAAACAAGGTCTTATCGTAGGAATAGATGAATAAATATTCCATAATGAACAGGTGCAATTAAGAGGAGATGAAACTGTAGAAAGAATTCCACTTTATACTTTTAAATGAGAATATGGTTTTTAAGCCGATGCAAACTGAATAATTGTAGCTAAATCTATATCGTCTATAATTTATAAACAGAACCGTGTGCAGGATAAGCCATATTTGCACCAAATTCCCGTAGAATTTTCCATGATCGTTTTGTTTCGGAAAAATCATCCAGTATAAAATGTTCCGGCGGTAAATCACCTGTAAATACCTCTCCTTTATCGAGCATTAAACTGATACTATCATCGGTATGACCGGGAGTGTGAATAAGTTGCCCTTCAATATTCAGTCGTTTCAAAAAGACCTTTGATTCTTCTATTTTCCACATCAAATTATCGTCCACCTTCAATGTTTGGTATTTCCATTTTCCGGCTATCATATCTTCCATGGGTTTGATGAAATCTTCCTGCACGTCAAATAAAACGAATTTTACTCCTTCGTTTTTCAGTTCCTGAACAGCTCCTGCATGATCAACATGAAAATGAGTAACCACCAGGCAATCAATGTCACTTATTTTGAAACCCGTATGACGGATCGCTCGTCCAAGCTCTTTGAGTTGATTCGGATAACCGGAATCAATTAATAGCCGATGAGTTCCGCTATCAAGCAAGTAAAGATTGATAGACTTGTTTCCGACATTGTAGATTTTCATTTTTCAAATATTTGAATCAATTTATATTTTGCTTGAATCCAGCCTTACTTAAATTCTTTCAATCCCTGTAAAACCAAGATTAGTTGGAACAAGCTCGAAAATTTTTTCCGGCTTCAAATCTTCTTCATCACGGTGTGAAACATAAATTATGGCTATCTGTTTTTCTTCGGCCAATGCATTCACCATTTCAATAAACAACCGACTGTTTTCATCATCAAGTTCGATGGTCGGTTCGTCGAGAATAAGAATGGGGGGATGTTTTACCATTGCTCGGGCTACCATGACCATTCGTTGCTGACCTATGGAAAGACTTTGGAATGATTTATTGCGAAATGTCGGGCCAAGCATCTCAATCCATGCTTTGGCAATATCTTTCTGCAAATCGCTTGGAAGAATATAGAGACCGACCGAATCCATTAATCCCGAAATGATCATATTTTCTACCGAATCGTCACGAGTAAACTGATGAATCATCGAGGGAGTAAAATAGCCGATTTGACTTTTGATTTCCCAAATTGTTTCACCCGAACCTTTTTTTCGTCCGAATAAAGTCATATCCTGACCATAAGCTTTCGGATTGTCGCCGGTAATCATGGTTATCAATGTGCTTTTCCCTGAGCCGTTTGGACCGACGAGTTGCCAGAATTCACCGCGTCGTATCGTCCAACTGACATTATCCAACACGTTTTTTTCTCCATAATGAACCGAAACAGAGTTGAGTTGTATCAGCGGATCAATATCGGTGTGAAGGCTGTTATATAATTTAGGCAACTTAAAGCGAAGCCCATGAACATCAGATACCGCATCAATCGTCCGAAAAAGAGCCGCATCCGTTTCACTTATTATTTCATTCTTATCATTTACGGAATAAACCGTTTCGATACAAGGTAATACATCACGTTTTCTGAAAAAGAGCTGTATTAAAAGAGTTGTTTTCGATAACTCGTTCAAGGTATTGGTAATGGACTGTTGTGTTTCTTTATCCACGTTACTGTAAACGTCATCAAGTACCAAATATTGGGGTTTTTGTGCAATGAGGTAGGAGAGGAGTGCCTTTTTCTGCTGTCCGCTCGACATGGAAGCAAGACTGGAATTTCCGTCAGTTTGAATCACAAAATGATCATGCCGGAATTCATCGTCAATCAATTTATCAAGTGTAATCGTCGAAAAGAGTGAGCCTTGCAGGGATTTCAAATCAATATCTTCAGGAAGAAAATTGTTTATAGGAATCTGAGCGATAATTTGCTTTTTATTCGAATTATTGGATAAATAGATTCCTATGTGGTTGTATTTTGTCATGAACAATTGAGCAGGAAATAAATTGACTTTCGGAACTGCAAATGTAATGTATTTCTTTCAAAGCTTTCTTTAAATCTGTCAATAATCGTGTGGTAGTAAACTTACCTTATCAGAACTTAACTTTACAAGTAAAGCCTTTTATGATTTTTACCTTCAGTTTGAACTATCCGGAAATTCCGGATAGTTGAATCTTTTTCTATTTCATTACTGCTAAACAGATTCTGCAAATGTTCATTAATTGTACGTACATCTACATCGAATAATTCAGCCATCATGCGTTGCGAAAGCCATATCGTTTCGTCTTCGTAGCGTACTTCAATACTTTTATAACCAGTCTGTTTTGTAAATACTAAAAATTCAGCAGTGCTGTTTCGTATTTGTAATTTCTTTGTCATATTCAAATCTTTGAATTTATAGCTGAGCTGTAATCTGTGTCAATAATCATTACTTGTCAATGCTTTTGATTCTATCCGGATTAAATTAGCATTATAGCTAACTTTCCGTTTAACCTCTCTCACCAAACTTAGTTTTAAAATCAATACCTTTTATTCTTATTTCAATTGAACTGGATTGCGAGTTAGCTGATATTATTTTTTTCTATCTTTTACCAATAAATTTCTTTGTTCAAAAACGTAAGTAGTATTTTTATCAGCCATCCAATCAATCATTTTTAAAACTCCAATGAAGTTTAAGGCTACACCGAGCGGAATTCCAATTAATAAATCCGTTATGGACACTAAATTGTCTCTGAGTACAATCAAAATAAAAAAGTAAATACAGGGTACAAAAAATATCCAACAGCTAACAAGCCCTGCATTATAGAAGGTTTTTCCTTTGACATTAAAAAGAATCGTGTGGGCAATAGTATTTCCCAAAGAAATCATAATGGCTGCTATACCAAGCCACATCGCCTTTTCGGCAAATAGAGCTGCCAGAAAATAAATGCCCCAACCCACAAAAACATTGATATAAAAAGCTGTGTTTGGGTTCAAAGGATAACGATCGGGGTGTTTGCTTTTAAACATAACCGTATTAATCATTCCTGGAAATGTACCGGCAATTCTATATTCTTCTAACTGATGCAAAAAAAGCGATATCAAACTCAGCCACATTAAAAGCTGATAGTGCGTCAACGACTTGAAGTTTAATAAAATAAATCCAAAAACCAGTATTGATAACAACGCTCCTAAGTCGTACCAATGTTTTTTTAATGTTGTCATCTTGTTTGTGATTTGTCAGTTTAATAATGAGAGATTCATTTCAACTATAATTACAAAGTTATGTACCTTTTGTTCATTATTCTATTTGCTTACTACTTCTGCTGACGAATGAATTGTATCAATTTTATTCTTTTCTTACCACGCGATGCAATCACTCGGGAGCTGGGGATGCAATTGCACTGGAGCAATCGTAGTTTCAACTACGGTTTTATTTCTTAATACCTGCAAATGTAAAAATAATTTTTAATAAAACACTAAGGAATAGTGTCTATTTTAGCAAATTTATCTCCTTTTGCTCCTACCTGAACTCCTTTAGCAGTTATCGGAGCTCCTTTTGCTCCTACCTGAACTCCTTTTGCAGTTATCTGAGTTCCTTTTGCTCCTACCTGAACTCCTTTTGCAGTTATCTGAGTTCCTTTTGCTTCTACCTGAACTCCTTTTGCAGTTATCGGAGTTCCTTTAGCTCCTACCTGAACTCCTTTAGCAGTTATCGGAGCTCCTTTTGCTCCTACCTGAACTCCTTTTGCAGTTATCGGAGTCCCTTTTGCTCTTAGAGGAGTTCCGATTATAACAAACGGTGTATTTATTTATGAAATAGAGCCCGATGAATGGTCGTTAGGTGAATAATAATTCATTATTGGGGCATTTTATGTTTAAAAACATATAAATTAGTTGTTATCTAATCTAAAATTTATTTTATTTTTGCATCGGTTTATAAACAATTTAAAACATAATACTATGTCAACAGATTCAACAAACATGTCTTTAAACGATTTATTGAGAAGTGCAACTATCCTTTCGGATAACATTAAACTGAACGTGGTGAAAGTCGGCCGGTACGGATTGGATTTACCTGCATTTACAGACGGAATGGATGCTGATACTGTGTCGGCTGACTCTTTGAACAAAGAACAAGAGCGCCTGAAAAGTGTATTGAAAGCGAAAACAGAAGAATTGAACGTGGTGAAAGCTCGAATTGAAAAGAATTATTCTTTAGCCAAAAAATCGGTAAAACTAGCAGAACCTCAAATCAATTGGGTGGCTTACGGCATTACTGACAAACGTTAGACGGATTGACAAACTCTGATTTATGGAACTCCCCTACGAAAGTTTGGGAGTTTTTTTATAGAGTTAGAATAGTCACTACTTACTCCACTTTTTGCCTACTGCCTACTACCAACTGCCCACTACCCACTACCTACTGTTTTTAACTTTCTCGTTTGTCATTCAGCAGCAATTTCACTGCATCCTGCATGGAGCCGGCTTTGGTAACCGTGCCGGAGTTGACAAAGTATATTTCGTCGGCGTTTTCGATGGTGTTCAGTCGGTGTGCAATCACGATTCGAGTGGCACTTTTGGGTAGTTTTCGGAGAATGTCATCGAGTAATTGTTCGGTCACCGTGTCGATATTGGCAGTTGCTTCGTCGAGAATCAGCAAATCGGGACGGCGAATAATGGCACGCATAAACGCGATGATTTGTTTTTGTCCGAGGCTGATTCCATCGCCCGAAGCATTGATTTGTCCGTGAAGTCCGCCGTTGAAACGTTCGACTAAACCATCCAGACCCACTTCTTTCAGTTCTTTTATCAGTTCGTCATCAGTCAGGTCGTGAAAACAAGGATTTCCGTATAAAATATTGTCGCGGATGCTTCCGCTAAACAGGAAAGGTTCTTGCAGGATAAATCCAATTTTAGCGGAACGGGTTGAAGCATCGAGTGAACGAATGTCCACCCCGTTCAGGTAAATCTGGCCGGAAGTTGGGTCGTACAAACGTGCAATCAGGGAAGCTGTTGTAGTTTTCCCGCCTCCGGTTGGCCCTACAAAAGCATAGATTTTTCCTTTTTCCAGATCAAAACTGACATTTTTTAGAATTTCATTTCCTGTGGTGTAGGAGAATGATACATTTTGGAACGACAATAGGTTATTGGTATCTCCTTTTTTTGTGTTTTTAATCACCGGCAGATTATTTTCCAAAACCAAAATCTGTGAAATACGATCCCAACCGGCCAATGCCACCTGAAAGTTAGCCCACAGCGCGGCAATCTGTCGCAATGGATTATAAAACTGAGCAATATAAGCCAGAAAACTGATTAATAATCCGATACTGAATTGATGCACGGAAATAAGATAAATGCCGAATGCAAGTACCACCAACTGTCCGATACTGGCCGATAAGCCGAACACAGGAGTGAACACGTTGTTGGCAATGCCGGCTTTCACTGAGTTCTGATAATTCTCGTTATTCACTTCGTCGAAGCGTTTTCGGAAATAATCGCGACGATTGAAAGCAACGATTACCTTGAAATTATTCAGACTTTCCTGAATTTCGGCACTTAGTATTCCGGTACTTCTCATGTTAATGGTGTTGGTGTTTTTTACCCAAGGCGAAATGCCCCGTGTAAAAAACAACAGGAACAATGCCGGAATTAATGCCGCCAAAGCCAGTTTTGGATTGATGGAAATAAGGAAAACACCTGCGCCAATCATGGTGAAAATGCTACTCATAAACTGCACCAGCGATTGCGAAAAGAACTGGTTGATTTTGTCGGTGTCGTTGTTGACGCGCGAAATCAAATCACCGGCTTTATTTAGGGTAAAAAAATCGATAGGCAGTTCCTGCAATTTATTGAAAACCGTGTTTCGCAGGTTATACAACATCCGTTGCCCGACACGCCCCATCAACTGAGCCTGCGTGTAACCGCTCACCAAAGCCAGCGAAAAGACTCCGAGCAGAATAATGGAATATTTGATAACGCCGTCGTAATGTTTGGTCACCACGAAATTATCCACCGTGTGTCCAATCAGATAGGGGCCGATCAGATTCAATCCCGAATTAATGAGAATGAAAAACATGGCAATGTACAGGTTCTTTCGTTCCTGTCCCATTAAAGTCATCAGGCGTTTGAGCGTAGTTCCCGTACTGACTTTTTCGATTGGTTGAGGTGCTCCTCCTCTGCGTGCGTTAAGATTATAGCTCATAATTACTGGTGCTTCGTTGTGAATTAAAAATCTGCACGTATTCGGGACTGGTGTTTATCAGTTCCTCGTGCGATCCACTGGCAAGAACTTCACCTTCTTCAAGCACGATAATTTGACCGTAATGTTGTACCGATGCAATTTTTTGCGTTACCGAAATCAAGGTTATTTCAGGATAATTATTTTGAATGTTATCCAGAATTTTTTGCTCAGTCTGTGTATCGACTCGTGCCGTAAAATCATCCAGCAACAGTATTTTTGGGTTCAGAGCCAATGCCCTCGCCAACATAATTCGTTGTTTCTGTCCTCCCGAAAGACTTGTTCCACGTTCACTGACAATGGTTTCGAGACCTTCGGGCAGTGCATCGATAAAGTCATGTAATTCGGCGGTTTCAATCGCTTTTGACATCAGTTCATCAGTCACTTTTTCATTGAAAGCAATATTCTCACGCAGACTCATATTGAAAATCACGCTGTCTTGAAACACGAAACCGATTTGATGTTGAAATGATTCCTTGTTATATTCATTGATATTGATTCCGTCGAACAAAATGGAGCCGGATGTGGGTTGAATTAATCCGGTGAGCAAATGTAACAATTGAGTCTTTCCGGCAGCTGTCGGTCCGATAATGGCTGTTCTTGTACCCGGTTCAATAGTGATAGAAACTTTTTTCAGTGCCGGTTTTTCATCATAAATAACCGTAATGTCTTTCATTTCGATTTTTCCTTTCAAAGGCGTTTCAACAGTTCCCGTATCTCGTGTTTCAGGAGCATTCAATATGGCATGGATTCGTGCGTAAGAAACAGAAGCCTGAACCATGAAATTGCTAATAAAACCGATGATAATAATTGGGAAAATAAGCATGACCAGATAGGAATTAAAAGCCGCGAAATCACCCAATGACATGGCACCAATAATCACGTAATGCCCGCCCAAAGCCAGAATGATAAGAGTTGCCAGATTGCCTACAAAAACGACGATAGGCATTAGCGTAGCAAAAAGTTTTAGAATGGAAATACCCAAATTTTTTGCCTGCGTATTGGCATCCATAAATTTATTGTATTCGAGTGTTTGCGAATTCAGAACACGCACCAAAGCCGCACCCATTATGCTTTCGTTGATAACTTTATTCAGCCAGTCAATTACTTCACGACTTTTTTTGAATAGCACACGTACTTTGCGAAAAACAAGGAAAAAAGCCAAACTAATAATCGGAATAATCGTCAGAACGGATAAAGCAAGCTCCCAGTTGATCGAGAACAAAAGAATACTTGCACCGATAATTATAAACGCCGAAGATGCCAGCGAGACCATCGCCATCGACACAAACATTTTTACCGAATCAATATCGGAAGTGAGGTAGGAGAGGAGTTTAGAAGGATTTGCCTGTTGAATGAACGCATAACTCTGACGCGAGATTTTATCCGCAAGTTGGGTACGCAGATCGCGTGCAACCCGCTCAGAAGCTAGAGTTTGCAGGATACTTTGTAGAAAAGTGAACACAAAAATGACGAAAGCGGCTACTAAAAACTGAATAATCAGCTTGCGATACGAAAAAACGCCCTTTGAGAAATCATCAATTCCATACGAAATAAGTTTTGGAATAACCAAGTTAACAGCATTACTCAGTAACGCGAAGCCTATCAACCCGAAAATCATTAGTTTGTATGGTTTCAGAACTGATAAGATATTGGGTTTATCCGGTTTTTCTTCCGATGTTTTTATTGTTCGCGGGTTTTCCATTAAAAGTTTGTTGAATAAATATAACGCATAAAGCAGGCGCAGGTTTAAACGGCTTTATAAATACGATCTTATAGTATGAAAATCAATTATTTTTTAGCGTGCAAAGTTACAAATAACAAGCCTTAAGCAATTATTGATAAGCTATAAAAATATCGGTTGTGTTGTGAAAGGTTGTGAATAAAAAAGGTTGCCGTGTGGCAACCCGATTATAAATGAACAATAATGGAAAGTTAATTTTTATTTAAACTTCCAATAATTTTGCAATTTCAAACTTCTTCATCTGCAAAAAAGCATTTGTCACTTTACCTGCTTTAGCTGGATCGTTGAGTAATTCTGGTAAAACTGACGGAATTATCTGCCACGAAATGCCGAATTTATCTTTCAGCCAGCCGCACTGACCTTCTTCACCACCGTTGCTGATTAGTTCTTTCCAGTAATAATCAATTTCTTTCTGGTTTTCGCAAAATACCTGAAACGACATCGATTCATTGAATTTGAATTCAGGTCCACCGTTTAAAGCAGTAAAATTCTGTCCGTTTATCTGAAAGGCAACCGTCATGGCTGTTCCTTCTTTTTTGTGATGAAATTCGTAACCTTCTTTTCCATACCGATTAATCATCGTAATGTTTGAATTTTCGAAAATCGAGGTATAAAAGTTCGCAGCATCTTCTGCCTCATTATCAAACCAGAGACAGGTTGTTATTTCTCCTACCATAATATTAAGTTTTAGTTGTTTGACTCGGCATATTTTTTGAAATTATTCAGGATGGATTGCCATCCGTCATGTTGCATAGCAACCGGATTTTCATTTTCAGCGTCAAAAGTTTCGATAATTTCAGTTCTATTCTCGGAAGAAATGAATATGATTTTCACTTTTCTATTATCTCCGAGTGTGTATTCAATCATTTCATTAGTTCTTACCTTATCGTAAATACCCCAAAAGTTGAAACCAAAACTTCCGTCTTTTGCTTCCATCCGGTAATTGAATTTTCCACCTTCCTGCAAATCATTTTCAGCACGTGTAGTGTGCCAGTCTTCCGAAGCATGATTCCATTTCATAACCGCTTCGGTGGCTGTCCAGTATTGCCATACTTTTTCAACCGTTTGGTCGATAACGGTTTTGACTTCTATTGTCTTTCGGGTCGGTTCCATTTTATCCTTCTTTTTTTACACAATCAAACATCCAGTGAATTCCGTATTTGTCTTCACAACTGCCAAAATAATCTCCCCAAAACATATCAGCCAATTCCATTTCAACTTTGCCTCCGGCTGAAAGTGCTTTAAACAGCTTATTTGTTTCTTCCTTCGTGTCCGGTTCGAGCATGATATAGCTGTTGTTTCCGGAAATTACGTTGTAACCCATGGATGGAGGTGCATCCGAACCCATAAGTACATGTCCGCCCAAAATTGCCAACTCCATGTGCATTACCAGATTTTTATCCTCTTCGGGCATCGGTGGCTGACCTTCCATCGGTGGAATATCACCGAAGCGCGATATTCCCGTTCCCAGAAATTCACCACCAAAAATTGATTTATAAAAATTAAAAACTTCCTCTGTCTTGTCAGGGAAATTTAGATAAGTACTCGTGCGTGCCATAATGTTTAGTTTTAAAATAATACTTATAACACTACAAGTTTGGATTAGTTTAAGTTAGAAAATGCAACGATGGTTAAAGATGTTTGAATGCCGTTTGTATAAATCAGGGTGCAGTATATTTTATCACTTTGTTTTTTATAGGCTTCTGATTTCTCAGAAAAGTGTAAATTGCGGTCAAATCTTCGTCGTTCATTCCTCCGTACATTGTCCATGGCATTATTGAATTAAATCCTTTTGGATCAATATCAGTGTGTAAAGTAGCTGAATCGGAATGATTTCGGAATATTTGAATGAAAACATCTTTTGACCAAGTTCCTATTCCAGTTTGATCATCAGGTGTCAAATTCGCCGAACGAATAATTCTACCATCACCAAATGGAAATTCTCTTCCGCCAGCAAAACCCATTCCGACCACCGATCTTCCTTTTTCAAACGGAGTATGGCAATCATAACAGGCTGCAGAGTTTGTGACATATTTTCCATAAGCCAGCAAATCGGTTTTATTTGGCATTTTCGTTAAACTTGCTTTTTTTGGAATCAGGTTGATAATAAAATTCATTGGAAAATCGGAAACAGATTGATCCACTTTATATTCAATAGGTTTCAGTGTTCTCACATAAGCAATAATATCTTCAATGTCCTGTGCATCCATTTTTCCATAATTCAAGTAGGGCATAACTGGAAATAAAGCTCTTCCAGTACGTGTTTCGCCAGTTGTAATAACCCGAAATAACTCTCCATCTGAATAACTTCCAATTCCAAAAGGAGTAATATTGCTGGCATAATAAGTTCCGGGAAAACCGAGTTTATGATCGAATACTTCACCTCCAATTCCATAAGTTCCCATAAGTGGAGGTGCTGAGAATTTCGTCCAGTCGCGTTTGGAATGGCAATCGATGCAAACGGTGACATGATTGGCCAGATAAGCTCCACGTTCAATCCGTTCGGAAGTAGATTCCACTTTTAATTCTGATGCCGGACCAACGTTTGGTAATGCAAACTTTACATACATAAGTAAACCAATTACTATAATAACCAGTACCGAAATTGAAATCAGAATGATTTTTGTTATTTTTTTCATGGTAAATAGGCTTTTAAATAGATTATTTTGTTTTAATAACTCGTAAGTACATGTTAATGTGATAATATTCAAAGCAATAAATTACTTTAAGCATATTTATTAAAAAACAAAATATATTATTAATTGTTTATTGAAAGTAAATTATTTAATGAAATTCAAATTTTGTGGATTGATTATTTAAGTAATAAAGATTTCAATGGTTTTATTCCTTTTGAATACTAAAGATTTCAACATTAATTTTGGTTATCAATAACTTGACGATATATTAATGAAAAATAAGACCTTGTCATCCCGTCAATAAGCAATAAAAACAAGAATAAAAGATATTTTTTATTCTTTTAATACGCTTGTTTTTTATTTTGTTGGCATTTATAAGGCTTATTTGGTGTAATTTTTGTATATTTGCAGCAAATTACAAAATTATGAAAACGAAAATATATATTTTACTCAGCCTCATTATAATTGCCTTTACTTCCTGTGATTTGAACAGCTCATCTAATTATACTCCAAAATTAGGTATTGCTGCTTCACATGTTAATAAAAACGATACATTGAACATTTGGATGACTGATGAGGGAGGAACATATCGCATGGATACGATTTTTGTGGGAGATACGATAGTTTTCAAAACACTTTTAAACGGAATGTCAAATAATCTTACGAATTATAATATATTACAGTCTGATACAAGTGAAGCAAGAATATTATATCCTGTCGCTTCATCGATGGATAGTATTATTTCAATTTCGCAATCGGATATTGCAAATGGGAAACTCGTTTTTCTACCAAAAGCAGTTTATGTGTATTTTCCAATCCGGTATATTGCACTTAAACCGACCAGCTCTGCAACCATTCAGTTTACTTTGGTTTCAGATGCTGTTTTTGATAATGGTATCGGAAATAATACCTTTACACTTAAAATCAAAACACCAATAAAAGCAGCACCTGTTTCACATTGATTTCAGTTCAGATTGTCACACAAAAAAACCATTCCGTTTGTGGAATGGTTTTTTTTATACTAAATTCTGTGATTTAAGGAGTTGTAATGAAATAAATTATACATTATTGGGCTTAATTGTATAATTCCATTCACCGTGAAATTCGCTTTTATTGATTTTTATTTCTGCCAATTCTAATTCTGAAACAATAATACCTTT
>JBBRTR010000029.1:0-26446 GCA_038244215.1 Bacteroidales bacterium | reverse complement strand
CATTCGGTCTTCAATTAGCTTAATGATTGCCAATAACAAATCGGGATTTCCCAGCCAGCTAAACACATAATCGATAGCACTTAGATCTTCGTTTTCGATACGTTTTGATACGGAATTTGAAAAAGGAGTAAGCACCACGATAGGGATATTGGCGAACTTAGTTTTGATACTTTTTGCCCACTCGAACGGGTTGAAGAGGTCACCGCTTGGCATCGAAATAATCAATTCGAAGGTACGTTCTTCAAGCATTTTCATAGCTTCACTTTCACTCGATACCAAAGTGAAACGAGGGGGAAATCGCAAATTGAGCGATGTATACTCATTAAAGATTTGTTCATCAATTCGACCGTCCTCCTCGAGTACAAAAGCATCGTATTTACTCGCGTACAATAATACATTGTAAATGCGATGAGTCATCAGATTTGCAAAAGAAGTATCTTTGAAATATAACTTTTTTATATTGAGTAAATTCATTCTGCTTTTTTTATATAAATTAAGAAGAACACAAAGGTAAGTAAATGATGGCAATAAGTAGATCTATTTAAGTTTATTCAAAGCTAAAAATGAGTTTTTTTTCTCGTACAAAAGGCTCATGTTTTCAATTATTTGAGGTTTTTATAGTACTTTTATAAATTTAATTGAGCGTGTAGGGAAATATACTTTATATTTAGTAAGAAATCACACAAAGCGAAATTACAATTTACAAGCATTGTGGCGAATTAAATTACAATTTGCAACAAAATAAGCATATTAAGTTACAATATGAAATATTTAGTACGAATATTCGAAATAGTATATTAAATAATAGGTTTATTTTGACATTTATATTACTTTTGCACTGTATTCATATCAATAAGAAAGCAAACTTACAAAATCAGATAATTATAACTAAGAATAACCCTCAAAATATAGAATTATGTCATCATTGAGATTTAAAGCAGTTGAAGAAGCTTTCAAGAAAAAAGCAGTCGAAGTTGTTGCTCCAGCAAAACTTACTTCAGATTATTTTGGCAAACTTGTATTTAACAAAGCTGCCATGGCGAAATATCTTTCAAAACAAACTTTGAAAGATTTGAAAGACCTTACCGATAAAGGAGAAACGCTTGATATCTCGATTGCTGATGACGTGGCAGCCGGAATGAGGATGTGGGCAATGGAACTGGGTGCAACTCATTATACGCACTGGTTTCAGCCTCTGACTGATGGTACAGCCGAAAAACATGACTCTTTTATTGATTATGCAGGAGCTCCGGGCGAAGACATTATCGAAGATTTCTCAGGAAAACTGCTGGCTCAGCAAGAACCTGATGCTTCCTCTTTTCCAAGTGGAGGTATCCGCAGCACATTCGAAGCTCGTGGTTATACGGCCTGGGATCCATCATCTCCTGCATTTGTTGTGGATGACACCTTGGTAATTCCTACTATTTTTATTTCATATACCGGTGAATCGCTTGACTTGAAAGCTCCGTTACTGAAAGCTTTGTATGCGGTTGATAAAGCTGCTACTGCTGTTTGTCAAATGTTTGATCCACACGTGAAGAAAGTAATTGGCTATTTAGGCTGGGAACAGGAATATTTCTTAGTTGACGAAGGTTTGTTCGCAACCCGTCCCGACTTATTATTGACCGGTCGTACTTTGATGGGACATGATTCAGCAAAAAACCAACAATTAGAAGATCATTATTTTGGAGCTGTTCCAACTCGTGTTGCAGCTTACATGAAAGATATTGAATTTGAAGCATATAAATATGGCATTCCGGCAAAAACACGTCACAATGAGGTTGCTCCAAACCAATTTGAGCTAGCTCCGATTTTTGGCGAATGTAATTTGTCAGTTGATCAAAACTTATTGATGATGTCCATCATGAAGAAAGTTGCCCGTCGTCATAGTTTTCGCTTGTTATTGCACGAAAAACCATTTGCAGGAATTAACGGCTCTGGAAAACATAATAACTGGTCGCTTGGAACTGATACCGGCGTAGGTCTTTTTACCCCCGGAAAAACTCCGGAAGAAAATCTGTTGTTTGTCACTTTTCTGACTTCAACATTGATGGCAGTTTACAAACACAATGCATTGCTGAAAGCATCGATTATGACCGCTCAAAATGCACATCGTTTGGGAGCAAACGAAGCACCTCCAGCCATCGTGTCAGCGTTCCTTGGAACTCAATTGACCGCAATTCTTGACAAACTGGAAAATAGTACCAGCGAAGAAGCTATCGTAGTTGATTCTAAAAAGAAATTAAGTCTCGGCATTGCCAGAATTCCAGAGGTTTTCCTTGACAATACCGATCGTAATCGTACTTCTCCATTCGCTTTTACCGGAAACCGTTTTGAGTTCCGTGCAGTTGGATCTTCAGCGAATTGTTCGTCGGCAATGGCTACATTAAATGCAGCGGTTGCAGCTCAATTAGTAGATTTCAAAGCTCAGGTTGATGCTAAAATGGCAGCAGGCATAAGCAAAGAAAAAGCAATATTTGATGTAATTAAATCCTATATCAAGGCTTCGAAAGCAATTCGTTTCGACGGAAACGGATACAGCGAAGAATGGAGAGTGGAAGCTGGAAAACGTTGTTTGGACTGCGAAACAAGCGTTCCTAAAATTATTGAAGCCTACACTTCAAAATCGAGCATTGAGTTATTCAAATCAACTAATGTTTTGACCGAAGTTGAACTTTATGCCCGCAACGAAGTGAAATGGGAAACTTACGTGAAGAAAATTCAGATTGAAGCCCGTGTATTGGGCGACTTGACAATGAATCATATCATACCGGTTGCCACTCGTTATCAGTCCTTGCTTTTGGACAATGTATATAAAATCAAAGCTGTTTTCCCTGCTGATAAAGCGTCGAAAATAAGCGCAATGGATTTATCGTTGATTGAAGAAATATCTGAGCATATTTCCATTATAAAGAAAAATGCGGATGATATGGTGGTTGCACGGAAAGTTGCCAACGTGATTGAACACGAAAAAGACAAAGCCAATGCATACCATGATTCAGTTTTACCCTATTTTGATGTCATACGTTATCACATTGATAAACTTGAGTTAATAGTTGATGATGAGATGTGGACTCTGCCTAAGTATAGAGAGTTACTTTTCATCCGATAAGATTAAAGGTTTTTAGACCATCTTTCAAATTCAGAATAGTGGGAAAGCCTTTTAGGATTTTCCACTATTTTTGTAAAAACAACACTAACAAAACACGACAAATTAACTAAGAAAGTTTAGTTTTTAATCGTACATAAAAGTCAAAAATAAAATGAATAATTATAATTCAAACACTAATATCGCAGACGAATACGACCAGAGATCGTTATATTCTCCTCAAAACGAGCACGATGCCTGTGGCGTTGGTTTGGTGCTAAATCTATATGGCGAGAAATCGCATGAAATAGTTGAGAACGGATTGCAGGTTCTGGAAAATATGGTGCATCGTGGAGCTGAAAGTGCCGATAACAAAACCGGTGATGGCGCCGGTATTTTGATCCAGATACCACACGAATTTATTTTACTTCAGGGAATTCCCGTTCCTGCCAAAGGTAAATACGGAACAGGACTTGTGTTCCTACCAAAGGATGCGAAAAAGTCCGAATTATTTTTGGATATTGTAAAAGAGAATATCCAAAAAGAAGGATTGAACCTTCTTGCCATACGGGATGTTCCGGTTAACAGTGATATTCTGGGACAAATTTCAGCATCGAACGAACCTTCGATAAAACAACTTTTCATTACCGGAGCTTCTTCGCAGGAAGAACTGGAGTACAAACTTTATATCGTCAGGAAGAAAATTGAAAATTCAATTCTCAAATCAACTATAGCCAAAGATCGTAGTTTCTACATTGTAAGTCTCTCCACCAAACAAATGATTTACAAAGGAATGCTTACGTCCCTCCAGTTACGCGAATATTTTCCTGATTTATCTGATGTCAATTTTACCAGCGGAATTGCCTTGGTACATTCACGTTTTAGTACCAATACCTTTCCAACATGGGATTTGGCACAGCCATTCCGTATGATTGGTCATAATGGCGAAATCAACACGATACGTGGTAATCGCCAATGGATGGAATCACGCGAAAGTGTCTTGAAATCAGATCATCTCGGTAATTTGCAGGAATTATATCCAATTGTACAACCAGGAATGAGCGACAGTGCCACGCTTGATAATGTTCTGGAATTCCTTGTCATGTCAGGAAAGAGCCTACCCCATGCCATGGCAATGCTTGTGCCTGAAAGTTGGAACATGAAAAACCCTATTTCTGATAATCTGAGAGCATTTTATGAATACCACAGTACATTTATGGAACCCTGGGATGGTCCGGCGACCTTGTTATTCAGTGATGGACGGTATGTAGGTGGAATGCTTGACCGGAATGGTTTGCGTCCGGCACGTTATCTTGTAACGCATGACGATTTGATGATAATTGCTTCCGAAACAGGAACTATAGAATTCGAACCTTCGCGCATCAAAGCAAAAGGCAGATTAAAACCTGGTAAAATGCTTATGATAGATACCGAACTTGGACAGATTTTCTACGATCAGGAGTTGAAAGAAGGTTTGGCAAAAGCATTTCCATATCGCGATTGGTTGAATAAAAACTGTATAAATATGGATGATATTTCTTCCGGTAGATCCATAAAGAATGATTTAGACAACTATCAGACTTTGCTTCATGCTTTTGGATACTCGAAAGAAGATATAGAACGGTTAATTCTTCCTATGGCAAATGATGGTTTTGAACCGACTTCGTCTATGGGAAATGATGTGGCTTTATCAGTTTTCTCGGATAAACCTCAACGTTTGTTCAATTATTTTCGTCAGCAATTTGCACAGGTAACCAATCCACCTATCGACCCGATTCGTGAAGAATTGGTCATGTCATTGACCGGATATGTTGGTTCCGTACATCAAAATCTGCTTGAACCGGCACGTGAAATCTGCAAGATGGTGAAACTGAAAAGTCCGGTTATCACGAATACACAGTTTGACATTTTGATGAATCTGAATTACAAAGGATTCTACACCATATCATTACCCATGTTTTTTGATCCAAAATCGGGATCGAAAGGACTTGAAGAAGCCATTCAGAAACTCTGTTTGGACGTTGAGAAAGCGGTGGACGATGGAAAAAACTATATCGTTTTAAGTGACCGTGGCGTTGATGCAAATCATGCACCGATTCCTTCGCTTCTGGCTGTTTCGGCTGTGCATCTTTATCTTGTAAAAAAGAGAAAAAGAATGCAGATTGATATCGTTGTGGAATCGGCCGAACCACGCGAAGTTATGCATTTTGCACTTCTGTTTGGTTTCGGTGCAAATGCTGTAAATCCGTACATGGTTTTTGCCATTATTAATGACAGAATTAAAGGAGGTGATATTTCAATGGATATGGATACAGCTAAAAAGCATTATATCAAGGCTGTAAATAAAGGTTTACTGAAAGTGCTCTCCAAGATGGGTAATTCCACTTTACGAAGCTATCGTGGAGCTCATATTTTTGAAGCAATCGGAATTTCTTCTGATTTCCTGGATAAATATTTCAAAGGAATTTCGTCAGCAATCGAAGGGATTGATATAGAGGATGTTGCAAATGAAGTACTGCAACCACATTATAATGCATTTTTTCCACAAGAAGGTGATGACCAAAGCAGTTTGAAAAATCTGGGAAATTACGCTTACCGCATTGATGGAGTGCAACATGCATGGAATCCGGAATCAATTGCACGTTTGCAAATTGCTGCCAGAACAAACAGTTACGAAAAGTTTAAAGAATATGTCAGTACAGTTGATGAAAAACCTGCCCCGATATTCATTCGTGATTTAATTGAATATAAACGTAACCTGATTGATATCAACGAAGTAGAACCCATTGAAAAAATTATGAAACGGTTTGTAACCGGAGCCATGTCATACGGTTCGATCAGTCGTGAGGCTCATGAAGCTATGGCAATAGCCATGAATTTGATTGGCGGACGAAGCAATACCGGTGAAGGTGGTGAAGATCCTGTCCGCTATTTGAAACGTGAAGATGGATTGAGTACCCGAAGTGCGATCAAACAAGTTGCTTCGGGACGTTTTGGGGTTACTGCCGAATACCTGATTAATGCTGACGAAATTCAGATTAAGATAGCTCAGGGCGCAAAACCGGGTGAAGGTGGTCAGTTGCCGGGACATAAAGTGGATAATATTATTGCAAAAACACGTCACTCCATTCCCGGAATTTCGTTGATTTCGCCCCCACCCCATCACGATATTTATTCAATTGAAGATTTGGCTCAACTTATTTTCGATTTAAAAAATATAAATCCGAATGCAGTTATCAGCGTGAAACTGGTATCTGAAACCGGAGTCGGAACAATTGCCGCCGGTGTGGCAAAAGCAAAAGCCGATTTGATTTTGATTAGTGGTGCCGAAGGTGGAACAGGCGCAAGTCCTTCCAGCTCAATTAAACATGCCGGACTTCCAATGGAAATCGGTTTGGCTGAAACTCAGCAAACACTTGTTATGAACAACCTGCGTGGTCAGGTTCGTTTACAGACTGATGGTCAGTTGAAAACAGGTCATGATATTATTGTAGCTGCTTTGTTGGGCGCTGAAGAATATGGATTTGCTACCAGTGCACTTATCATTTTAGGTTGCGTAATGATGCGTAAATGTCACTTAAACACCTGTCCGGTAGGAGTTGCAACGCAAGATGAAATTTTGCGCAAACATTTTACAGGGAAGCATGAATATCTCGTGAATTTCTTCCGGTTTATCGCTCAAGATGTTCGTGAACATTTGGCTCAGTTAGGTTATCGTACCATGGATGAAATTATAGGTCATGCAGAATTGCTTGAACGTAAAAATGTGGAAGGAAGTCCGAAATTGAAGAAAGTTAATTTGTCAAAGATTTTGTTTGTTCCTAAAAATAATTCAGAAGTTGCACTTCGAAAAGTCAAATCACAGGATCACAAAATTGAAAATGTACTTGACAGATTATTGATTAAAAAATCATTGCCTGCATTGGATATGTGCATGCCAGTTGAAATACAACATAAAATTAAAAATACCGATCGTGCTGTAGGTGCAATGCTTTCGGGAGAAATTGCAAAACGCTATGGCCAAATCGGTTTGCCGGATGACACTATTAAAATATTCTTTACAGGTTCAGCAGGTCAGAGTTTCGGTGCATTTTTAAGCAAAGGCGTGTTCTTCAAACTCGAAGGTGAAGCTAATGATTATTTGGGAAAAGGCTTGTCAGGTGGTAAAATTGTAGTGGTTGCACCAAAAGAAAGTACTTTTAATCCAGAAGAAAATATAATTGCTGGAAACACGCTTCTGTATGGTGCGACTTCGGGTGAAGTGTACATCAACGGAGTGGTTGGCGAACGTTTTTGCGTGCGTAATTCCGGTGCAATTGCCGTTGTGGAAGGTGCAGGAGATCATTGCTGCGAATACATGACCGGAGGACGAACCGTAGTTCTCGGACCGACAGGACGAAACTTTGCAGCCGGTATGAGTGGTGGTGTAGCGTATGTTTTGGATGAATCAGATAATTTTGACTTTTTCTTAAACATGGAAATGGTTGAATTATCACTCATTGAAGACAACGTTGATAGCAAGGAGTTGAAGGGATTGATACTGAATCATTATAAATATACCGACAGTAAACTTGCAAAAAAGATTCTTGACAATTGGACGTTGTATGTTGATAAATTCAAAAAAATTGTTCCGATTGAATACAAAAAAGTATTACAGTTAGAAAAAATTGAAGCAATCAATAAAAAGATTGCACAAGTTGAACGTGATTATTAATTTAAACTTTACAACTTTTCCAAAGTTTGAAACTTTGGAAAAGTTATTTAGAAACAATAAAGAATATGGGAAATCCTAAAGCATTTATAACAATACCCCGCAAGGATGCAGGTTACCGACCTGTAAACGAACGTATTTACGACTTTGGGGAAGTTGAACAGACACTAAATCGCGAAGACCGAAAATTACAAGCTTCGCGTTGTATGGATTGTGGAATTCCGTTTTGTCACTGGGGATGTCCGCTTGGCAATAAAATGCCGGAATGGCAGGATTTGATTTACAAGGGACAATGGAAAGAAGCGATTGAAAATTTGCACGAAACAAATAATTTTCCTGACTTTACAGGTCGTATTTGTCCGGCACCCTGTGAAAAATCATGTGTGTTGGCACTTCATGATGCACCGGTAACGATTCGTGAAAATGAGGCTGCAGTAACTGAAGTTGCTTTTATTGAAGGAATGATTAAAGCCCGTCCGCCCAAAACACGAACCGGTAAAAATGTGGCTGTAATTGGTTCTGGACCTGCCGGTTTGGCTGCTGCACAGCAACTTAACCGTAAAGGTCACAGCGTCACAATATTTGAAAAAGATAATAGTTTAGGAGGATTGCTTCGTTATGGTATTCCAAACTTTAAACTGAATAAAAACATTATCGACCGAAGATTAAATCAGCTCGAAGAAGAAGGAATTATCTTCAAACCAAACACTGAAATCGGTAAAGACATTTCGGGCAAAGAAATAATGAAAAATTTTGATGCCGTTTGTATTGCTATCGGTGCAGGACAAGCACGCGATATTAAGCCTGAAGGTCGTGATTTAAAAGGAATCTATTTTGCCATGGAATTTTTAAGTCTGCAAAATCAGATTCTTATGGACGAAAAAGTAGATGAGAATAATCTGATTTCAGCTAAAGACAAACATGTTCTGGTAATTGGTGGTGGAGATACCGGATCCGATTGTGTGGGAACATCCATTCGTCAGGGTGCTGTAAAAGTAACTCAGATTGAAATTTTACCACAGCCTCCGGTTGGCAAAAATCCTGATACACCTTGGCCTTATTATCCAACTATTTTGAAAACATCCAGCTCACATCAGGAAGGATGTATTCGGAAATGGAGTTTGAATACCAATAAATTCATTGGTCAAAATGGTCAATTGAAAGAAGTTGAAGTAGAAGAAGTTGAATGGACAAAAGATGAATTTGGAAAATGGAACATGAAACCAACCGGAAAAACAGATACTATTAAAGCTGATTTGGTTTTCCTTGCGCTTGGATTTGTTCACCCTGTTCACGAAGGTTTATTAAACGAATTGGAAGTCAATTATGATTTCCGGGGAAATGTCGCCATCGATAGAACAAGTAAAAGCACTACAGATAAGGTATTTGCAGCAGGCGATGCAACCATTGGCGCAAGTCTGGTGGTTCGTGCCATTGCATCCGGACGTAAAGTTGCTGAAGATATTCATAAAACATTATAAGGTTTGACGTTTGAGAGTTTGAGAGTTTGAGAGTTTATTCATAATTTAAACATTAAATTTTCAAACATTTCAAACCATTCAAACTTTTCAAACTTTTCAAACATTAAACTTTCAAACATTTCAAAATCAAATAATTATGTGTGGAATTGTATGTGCATTTGATTTAAAACAATCGGCTCAGGTTTTGAGGCCGCAGGTTCTGAAAATGTCGAAACGTATACGACATCGTGGACCGGATTGGTCGGGAGTTTATTCCGATGATAAAGCCATTTTGGCGCACGAACGTTTATCCATTGTCGATCCCGAATCAGGTAAACAACCACTTTTCAGTAAAGATGGAAAGTTAGTGTTGGCAGTAAACGGCGAAATATATAATCATCAGGAAATTAGAAAACAATTTGAGGGGAAATATGAATTTCTTACCAAATCTGATTGTGAAGTGATATTGGCACTCTATCGTGAAAAAGGTCCGTATTTCATGGAAGAGCTGAACGGTATTTTTGCGTTTGCCCTTTACGATATTGAAAAAGATATTTATTTGGTCGGTCGCGATCATATCGGTATTATTCCCCTATATCAAGGTTGGGATGAATCGGGAACATATTATGTCGCTTCCGAGCTAAAAGCTTTGGAAGGATATTGCACCCGGATTGAAGAATTCCTGCCCGGTCAATATCTTTACAGTCCTGATGGTAAACCCACACAATGGTATAGCCGTGATTGGATGAACTTTGATGCTGTTAAAGATAATACTTCAAGTATTCAGGAATTACATGATGCCTTGGAAGCTGCCGTTGAACGTCAGTTGATGTCGGATGTGCCTTACGGCGTTTTACTTTCAGGCGGACTGGATTCGTCTGTTATTTCGGCTATTGCCAAAAAACTTTCGGGGAAACGAATTGAATCGGGAAATACAGAAGATGCCTGGTGGCCACAACTTCACTCATTTGCAGTTGGGTTAGAAGGTTCGCCTGATTTAGCCGCTGCACGTAAAGTAGCCGATCATATTGGAACCATTCATCACGAAATTCATTTTACGGTTCAAGAAGGTTTGGATGCCGTTCGGGATGTTATTTATCATGTTGAAACCTACGATGTAACGACCATTCGTGCTAGTACACCCATGTATTTACTATCCAGGGTGATCAAATCTATGGGAGTAAAAATGGTTTTATCAGGAGAAGGCGCCGACGAAATATTTGGTGGTTATCTGTATTTTCACAAAGCTCCAAATGCAGAGGAATTTCACAAAGAAACTGTTCGCAAATTAGATAAATTGCATTTATACGATTGCTTACGTGCCAACAAATCATTGGCATCCTGGGGTGTTGAAGGTCGTGTGCCGTTTTTAGATAAAGAATTTATGGATGTTGCCATGCGTTTAAATCCAAAAGACAAAATGTGTGGAATCAGCAATGGAAAAATGGAAAAATGGATTTTGCGTAAAGCGTTCGAAAGCGATTTACCCGAGAGTGTTGCGTGGCGCCAGAAAGAACAATTCTCTGACGGTGTGGGTTATAACTGGATTGATTCATTGAAAGCATTAACCACCGAAATGGTAAGTGATGACCAAATGGCAAAAGTCAATGAAACCTACCCGATTAATCCACCGATGAATAAGGAAGAATATTATTACCGAACTATTTTTAGTGATTATTTCCCTTCGGATGCAGCTGCATTATGCGTTCCATCTGTGCCTTCAGTAGCTTGCAGCACGCCCATTGCACTTGAATGGGATGAAGCATTTAAAAACTTGAACGATCCTTCGGGTCGTTCGGTGAGTGGTGTACACGAACAGGGATATAAATAAATAAATAAACCCCTAACCCCTAAAGGGGAATAAGATAAAGAAACGCGAAACGGGGCCACCGGTTCGCGTTTCTTTTAGTGTACAATACAAAAAAGATAAAATATTTTTCAATTTTTTCCTGATGTATTAATTTTTTATTTGTATTTATATTTCCATTTTCTAATTTTCACGCCATTATTTTCAAACAAAGAGAAGGGTGCGCTTATTCCAATTGTTTCCCATTTTGTGCCATCAGCCAAACAATTATGAGCCTGAATCAAATTGATTTTAAACAATTTATCATTTAAAGTAATGTGTTTTGAGCATATTGTTTGCCCAGAAAGAAAAAGCTCATCGAACCAGGTTTGAGGTATGTTTGGAAAAAGTTTTTCGAAACAAAATGCTGCTAACGATTTATGTGTTATCCAATAAACTGATTCGGGGGTGAAGTATAAAATGGCATTGGGAGTTCCTGTTTTCAACCAACCCGGCGCATCGGGATATTTGCTGAAAACTTCGACATACAAATCACCATAATCTTTGTCACGAAATTTTTCAGAAACCTTGTACTGAATATCATGAATCGTCAGTAATACGTCTACATCGTCCCGTTGCATTTCCATGTCCGATTTCGAATCAGAATTAAAACGCTTTATATCAGCAGCTCTAAGCACTTCAATATAAAACAAATCAGCTTTTACCGACTGCTCTTTTTCATGTTTTAGACTTTGGGCGAAATTATGTATCATTCTACAAGCCGGTTAATTCATTACAATATCACCCGTGAACGTTATCGGATCGCGTTCGTAGGAGTTTACAGTAATTTTGGAACTTCCATTATTGAAAACATCAACATAAAAATCCAAATTTGAACTTTCAGTTTTTATTTTGAATTGAATCAACCAACCATCCCCTTTTTTATTCGAATGAATGGAATAATCCGTCATTGGTTTGCTAAATTTTATACCTCCTTCACTACTATTGTACGGAGCAACGTAGGCTACACCAAAATAGGGTAAATAAGCAAAAGCCGAATCATTTTTTATCTTCAAATCATAATCTGAACTCAGATACCGTTGCCTCATCCGCAGTGGATCAGCATAATTTACCTGAATTGTAAAATTCTTTGATTCAATTTTTTGAGCAATTTTTGATATTGTTTCCGGTGTGGTTTTCAATGTTTTACATGAAGTCAAAATCAATGAAACTAATAAAAACGGAATAATAAAAACAGTTTTCATAATCGTATCCTTTCAAAATTTAAATTATCAATAATCAACCTGATATTTAATATGCCTGAAAAGGAAAAATCAATTTATCTCAATTGTTTTAGCTTGAAAATCTTACCTTTCCAGGCCGGAATTTTTGTTCGAAAAACCTTATTTGAGCTTAAAGTAACCAACTCAGATTCGTTGGTTTCATCAAGTAGATTCACACAACTGAATTGTTGACCGTCTTTAATATCGAGATACTGAAACGCTTCGAAAGGTATATTCACTTCGGTTTCAAGATATTGATCATGAAAATTCAACACAATCAACAAAAGTTCGTCATCCAGTTTTCTGAAATAGGCATATTGTTCATGTGAATTAAATTTGCTGTTTTCATAATTTGCAAATTCCAGATCATACATCAAACCATCGGTAATGGCTTTTTCAGTCAAAGTGATATTCAAGAGTTTACGATAAAAGTCCTGCAAACTTTTTTGTTCATCAGTTAACTTTTTACCATCAAATTTACCCTCATTCCTCCAGTCTTGAATCGATTTCACACCCCAGTAATCAAAAATAGTCGTTCGGCCATCCAATCCGCTGAAACCTTCGCTGTCCATGCCCATTTCACCTAATTCCTGGCCTGAATAAATCATAACCGGAGCTTTTGTTAGTGTGGCAGCAACTATCATCGCCGGTTGTGCATAAATTCCGCTTCCTGAATAAAATCCCGATCCAATGCGCTGTTCATCATGATTTTCCAAAAAATTAAGCATCTGATCTTCAATTCCTCCCAGCGATTGCCAGGCATTGGTTATTTCACGTACGGGAAAATTTTTACTGGTGACATTTCGCAACATTTCATACATTCCCACTTTGTCATACAAATAATCAAACCGTCCATTACTCAAAAAGTTTCTGTATTCGGTAGGATTATACACTTCTGCAATGAAAATGATGTCCGGAAATTGTGTTTTTACTTCTGTGATTGCCCAGTTCCAAAATTCAACAGGAACCATTTCAGCCATATCACAACGAAATCCATCCACTTTTTTTGTTGCCCAAAACAACAAAATATCACGCATTTTAATCCAAGTATTTGGAATCGGATTGAAGTGTGTCTGATGACCTTCCACATAATTTATGCCATAATTCAATTTCACGGTTTCATACCAGTCGTTTGCAGTTAGTGAAGCAATAAACTGATCATTACCAGTTGCCTTTGCAGGAAATTCAGCATATCCATTCAAATCAAACTGAGGCGAAAATGCCTGATTCGGAATATAATAGAAATTATTTTGTGGAGAAAACGCCAAATCTGAATTATCATTTTCACCCAAATCCGAAACACCTTCAGGCTTCGAATCCGAATGGTATTCGCGTGCCACATGATTCGGAACAAAATCAATAATCACTTTCATGCCGACAGTATGTGTGCGTTTCACCAGATTCTGAAACTCCTCCATTCTGTCTTTCACATTTTCTGCCAAATCAGGATCCACATCATAATAATCTTTTATTGCATAGGGTGATCCGGCTTTTCCTTTTACAATCGCCTCATGATCTTTACGAATACCAAAAGCCGAATAATCAGTTTGAGTGGCATGTTCAATTATTCCGGTATACCAGATGTGAGATATTCCGAGAGATTTTATTTCTTTTAAAGCCTTGGGAGTAAAATCATTAAACTTTCCACATCCATTTTCTTCAATTGTTCCGTTGTTCTTGTTTGTTGTTTTTTCATTTCCAAAAAGACGTGGGAATACCTGATATATTGTAAATTTTGACATTTAGTTTTTTTATATTAGGGTTTAAAATTTTATTTCCGTATAATATTTTGATTAAGCGATTTGGAGGTTACAATTTTGAATTCAACTATCTGGTTTTGTTTTACTTTAGCACCAATACCCGAACTAAATCGTTGGGCAATAGCTAAATTATCGAGCAGTACCGTGCCTTTTGGCGGCACCATAAATCCAAAGCCAAAACCGCTTCCTTTTACCTCAATTTCAGAACTATATACATACACATTATTAATAAAATAATACTGCATATTTCCGATTTTGAAAATTTTCAGCTTGTTCTTTCCATTTGGAACAATAGATTTCTCGTTCAACTCAGTAAAAAAACTGTACCAGGAATGATTTCCCATATACATTTTCTGATTATTATTTATTGAAAAGTATTCAACGGAATCTTTATTAGTAACCACAGTTCCGGGAATTTTTCCATAGATAAGACCATACTGCCCAGCTAAATCTGTTGTTGAAGGATATTCAATATTCAATTCAAAGGAAAAGTTAGATTGTACATCAATATAATTAACATACACAAACATAAATAAAACCTCACTTACTTTGGATTCACAACTCAACCGGCCATTAACTGATGTGATTGTAATTTGTGAATCATTCTTTACATCCCAACCGAAATCTGATTTTAAGGTTGTATTAAAATTCAACTTTAATCGAGGCGTATAACCTGTTGTATCTGCTAAAAGTTGTAAACTTGAAAAAGCAGGTGCAGGGGTACTTTCATTAAATAATTCATCAATATAATAAGATCTTCGAACTCCACGGTAATTAATATTCCACGCACGGTCATTCACTTTAGTTCCGCCGCACATGATGGATTTCCAATCTCCGTTTTCAAGCGTTGCATTCAGATGATCACGCTTTAAAAGTCCATGTCCAAGTTCATGAAATATCAGATCTTCTTTCATTAAATCAGCTCCTGCATATCCTGAAATATCATTCCAATAGGTTTTATCTATTTCTATCCGAATAGGCGTTTCGTAATGAGTTAAACCGGCATTGTTATCCTTCAGATTTGCAAATTCAATTATTAAACCTGTACTTTCCAAATCAAATACTTTATTTTTAAGCTTTGCAATGCTGTCAAACCGGTTCAGATAAGGTGTAAAAGTAGAATCAACCCTGTATTCATTTGAATCTTTACAGGAACTAAACTCAACAACTGCCACAACTAATAACAACCAACACCACTTTAATCTCTGCATACAAATTGAAATCTGAAATGAATAATCAATGCAAATATAAACAAAAAAGCAATGGGATTGTTATATAGTTAATAACAAGATTATTTTTTAAACTAAATTATAAATTCATAAAATGGCAACAACAAAATTCAAAGAAAACGAAGTAAACACAAATGGAAATTTACCTACTTTAGGCTCGCAAGCTCCCAAATTTACTCTCGTTGGTTCAAGCTTAGAGGAAATCCATCTCAGTGATTTCAAAGGCAAAAGAGTGCTTTTAAATATTTTCCCAAGTCTGGATACGAGTACCTGTGCCACGTCAGTACGGAAGTTCAACAAATGGGTTTCGGAGAAAGAAAATGTAGTAGTTATCTGCGTTTCAAAGGATTTGCCATTTGCTCAAAGCCGTTTCTGTGGTGCTGAAGGGCTTAAAAACGTAGTTACAGCATCTGATTTCCGCTATAACACCTTCGCAACCGATTATGGAGTGTTGCTTACCGACGGCCCACTCAAAGGATTGATGTCACGTTCGGTTGTTGCAATTGATGAAAACGGAAAAGTAGTTTACACGGAGCTTGTTTCGGAAATTACAAACGAGCCGAGTTATGATATTACAGTATTTTGAAATAAAGTGCTTGATTTGATAGCAAGTGCTTTTTAGTGTGTAAATAAAGATGATTTACAAAAAAAACCTCTCGCTGCTGTGAAGCATCGGGAGGTTGTTTTTTATAAGCGTTTTAATGACATTCCAAGATTATTCAATCCTTCGTTCATATCTGTAGTGTTTACCGATTCAAATGCCAGTAAAGCTATTTTTGCACAAGCCTCTGCATCATCACCAGCCCGATGATGATTAAATTTAATTTTATGAAAATTGCAAACATTATCCAAAGAATGTGAAGGCAATTGTTTCCATACTTTTTTAGACAAACTCACACTGCATAAATATTCCGAATGAGGAATTGCCAAATCGTAATAAGCTAATGCCGAACGCAAAACCCGCATATCAAAAGCGGCATTGTGAGCCACTAAAATCTGATCTTCAAACCACGGATGAATCTCAGCCCACAATTCTTCAAAAGTCGGTGCTTTTACCAGATCGGTGGATGAAATTCCATGAACACGCTGATTCCAGTAATTCATATATGGAAAACAAGCCGGCTTAATCAACCACGAACCTGATCGGATTATTTTTCCATTCTCAACTCGTGTTAAACCAATTTCGCATGGAAAGTTAGCATCAGCTGTTTCAAAATCAATAGCAACAAAATTCATATTTATACAGTTTTTTTTGGGGTCGAAATTATAATCTCCAAAGGTACTCTATTTTTAAAATATATCTGAGAAAGACTTTTAAAAAAGAAAAACTCTACTGTTTATTTCTTATTAGCTTCAAAACCGTCCATAAAATGAGTATTTATAATAATTTCATGCAATAACGCATAATCTGTTTATATTTCTGTTAAATAAATTTCAGATTGGAACAAGTTCCAACTTTATATTAATTTATATACTTATCTTTGCACAATAATCATAAAAATGTGCAATATGAATACGTTAAAAATAGGAAATCTTACAGCACGCGTCCCTATAATTCAGGGTGGTATGGGTGTAGGAATTTCATTGTCAGGATTAGCATCTGCTGTTGCAAATGAGGGTGGTATCGGCGTGATATCAGCAGCGGGGCTAGGTCTGATTTATCACCATACTACGAAAGATTACATGGAAGCATGTAAAATCGGAATGAGAGAGGAGATCAGAAAAGCAAGAGAAAAATCTTCAGGGATTATAGGTGTTAACATTATGATGGCATTGACAAATTTCAGCGATATGGTGAAAACTGCGATTGCTGAAAAAGTGGATATTATCTTTGCCGGAGCCGGACTACCCATGGATTTACCCAAATACCGGACACCCGAATGTGTTACGAAACTGGTTCCTATTGTTTCGTCGGCTCGTGCTGCGAAAATTATATGTGAAAAGTGGAAAACTCTTTATGATTATCTACCCGATTTAGTGGTAGTTGAAGGTCCTAAAGCAGGTGGTCATCTTGGTTTTAAAACCAATCAACTTGAGGATCCGGATTATTCACTTGAAGAACTGATTCCAAATGTTGTTAGAGAAGTGGCTGTTTTTGAAGAAAAATATAATCAGGAAATTCCGGTTATTGCTGCCGGCGGAATTTATACAGGCGAAGATATGTATAAAATAATGCAACTCGGAGCAAAAGGAGTACAAATTGCCAGCCGTTTTGTAACAACTGAGGAATGTGATGACAATATAAAATTTAAGGAAACATATATCAATGCCAGCAAAGGCGAAGTTGAAATCATTCAAAGTCCGGTTGGAATGCCAGGTCGGGCATTGCAGGGTGAATTTCTTGAAAAAGTGAAACAAGGTCTGACGACTCCAAAATCATGTCCTTACGATTGTCTGCACACCTGCGATTATAAGAAAGTTCCTTACTGTATAATCCTAGCACTTTACAATGCTTATCTGGGAAAAATGGATAAAGGGTACGCCTTCGCGGGTAGTAATGCTTATCTGGCAACGAAAATAACAACGGTAAAAGAAATTATGAATGACTTAATTTCTCATTTTGAAATAGAAGAAAAGAAAATGGCTATTGTTTAAAAGCTTCAAAGTAAAATAAATTACAGGACAAAATGGCTTTTTGCTGATTCTGTCCTGTTTTTTTTATTCCTATTCTCAAAATAAAAGTATAAACGTACCCTCAATATCAAAATTATTGGTTAATATTGCATTCACTAAAATTCTAATAAAACATGAAACAAATACATATTCCGTTTATTGAGAATTTAAAGGATGCCAACATCGAAGCTGCCGCTGATTTACTTGAAGAACTGGGTCAAAGCGATTCGATTGAAATTTTGAACTGGTCGGATCAATATGCTTACAGACCAATTACTTTCTTCAAAATCGGTCGTTCAGACGATAGTATCTTTATCAAATATTATGTAAGAGGTTCCATGTTAAGGGCCGTTTATTCTAACGATCAGGATCCGGTTCACAATGATAGTTGCGTAGAGTTTTTTTGTATGACGGAGGGTGCAAAAAGCTATACAAATTTTGAATTTAACTGCATAGGTACTTGTTCTGCAGCCAGAAGAAAAAGTAGAAAAGAAGATGTAAAACCGTTTTCCCCGGAGGAAATGTTAACCATAAAACGTTTTCCATCCATTGGAAGAAAAGCGTTTAACGAAATGGAAGGAATGTTTGAATGGGAGTTAACAGTTCAAATTCCATTTGATTTAATCGGGATTGATTCAAAAAAATTACCTGTAAAAATCAGAGGAAACTTTTATAAATGTGCTGATGACAGTAATTCTCCCCATTATGTAACTTGGAATCCTGTTAAGACTGAAAATCCTGATTTCCATCGTCCTGAGTTTTTCGGTGAATTATATTTCAATTAGAATCCTGAAAAAAATCATTCTTACAGATCGTTTATTTCTCGTATGCTTGTTTACCTCAAAACTCGTTTACTATATATCCTTTGCAATCTTTTTCAGACTTAAAATCTGACTGTCATTACCAAAAACCAGTAATCGGTCTCCAAGTTTGATTATATTATCTGCTTTCGGATTGATTTGTAGCTCACTTGAGCTTGAATAATAACCGATTACAACCAGATTAGTACGGTTTGGAATATTAGCTTCCCTGTAGGTTTTATTGATCAAATCACTACTTGATTTTATTTCAACCTGACCGAATTTATATTCTTTCAATTCATCCTTTCCACCTGCAAATTCTACAAAACTATAAAATTCGGAACTTGAAGTGGCAATGGAAACAATGTGATCCGTGGCAATTTCGATTGGCGAAACAATAAAATCGGCACCTGCTTTTTTGAATTTTTCGGGTGAATTTCCTTCTGCTACGCGAGTTATCACTTTGATGTTTTTATTCAAATCTTTGGCACTCAGCGTTACAAATAGATTTTCGGCATCGGTAGAAAGTACTGAAATCAGAATCTTAGCCCGCTCAATTCCGGCTTGTATTAACACGGCATCTTCAGTTGCATCAGCTTCAAGATGAATAAATTTCTTGTTATAAACTTCCTTCATTTTTTCACTTCTTTCTCCGTCATTTTCTATTAAAACAACTTCTAATCCTTTGTTTAGCAAGTCATCTACCACTCGTTTTCCGGTTTTTCCATAACCACATACGATGTAGTGGTTTTCCATTGAATCTAACATTTTATCCATTTTTCTTTGTTTTAATAATGTTGATAATTCGCCTTCGGCAAAAAATGCAGATATTTTAGCTATTGAAAATAAACCTATTGAAAACCCTGAGAGCACGATAATAATTGTGAATATTCTACCCGAATCTGTCAACGGCACTACATCTCCATAGCCAATCATAGAAAAAGTAGTCACCAACATATAAATTGAATCCAAAGGACTAAAACCGTCAATAATGATAAAACCCCAGAATGCAATAATAACTATTGCCAAAATTGCCAGAATTGGAAACAATAACTCCTTCAATATTAAGCTTCTAAAGCTTGTCCTGTACTTCATGATTACTTATTTCATTTATTAAATCTCAAAGATTTGATTTTTCTGATATCAGCATGTATTAATCACAAAGTGCATATAAATCAGCACGTGGATTGACCAGTAAAACCGGAATCGGCGACTTCTTTACCACCTTATATTCTTTTGGCCCGAAAAAAATATCATCCAAACCATATTCGCGAGAAGCAGAAACAATAATGATTCCCGCCTTTTCGTTTTCAGCAAACTGAATAGATTCGATTTCCACTTTAAAACTGTCTTTCGTTGCTTGATCGAGCGTATATCTGAAGTCAAATTTATCAAATAAAGCCTTCATTTTTTCTGCATTCGTTGCCGCTTTCGAACCATAATCGTTGGCAAGTAGCATTTTGATTTCCGAACCACAAAACCTTCCAAAAGCCGATGCAAATTGTGCTTTTTCCATTTCTTCTTCCAGAAAACCAACAGGCAAAATCACTTTTTGCAAATCCAGTTCTGAAAAAGTATCTTTAAAAAATAAATACGGAATCCGTAAATCACGACATTCGTTCAATCCGGCACGTATTAGTTTTGAATTTGACAATTGAATAAACAAAAACGACGCATCCAATTCCTCACAAACTTCAACCAGATTCTGCTTTTTTGAATTTCGAACAAAAAGTTGGTTTTCCGCCAAACCTTTCAAATTTTTCAAACTTTTCAAACTTTTCAAACAATCTTCTATAAGTTCGTCAGAATCCACAAAACTCAAAATGCCAAATTCCTTTCCAAGCTGCGATGCTAGTTTTGAAGCACTTTCAATTAATATTTTTGCATTGGGAAGCTCGTGAATGTTTACTAATACCATCGTTTTTATTCTTGGTTCTTGGCTCTAAAATCTTTGTTCTCATTCCCCCTTTAGGGGGTTAGGGGCAACTTTATTCCTGAAAATAAACCCGTTTCACTCTTCTCGAAACACTGGTCAGAATTTCATACGGAATGGTTTTCAACCATCCGGCAACTTCAGAAATTGTCAAATTATCGCCAAAAATCTCAACCCGATCACCTTCATTGGCTTCAATATTGCTTACATCAACCATTATCAAGTCCATACAAACATTTCCTATCACTTTGGCCCGATGTCCGTTTATCAACACCTCTCCTACTCCATTGCCCAGTTTGCGATCAAAACCATCGGCATAACCAATCGGCAAAACAGCAATTCGTTTATCGGAACTGACAATTCCTTTACGACTATAACCAACTGTTTCGCCAGCTTTTACGTTTTTTATCTGTAGAATAATAGTTTTTAGTGCACAAACTTGTTTCAGATTTGCGTCCGGTAACGAACTGATTCCGTAATGACCGATTCCTAAGCGTACCATGTCGAATTGAGCTTCAGGAAATCGTTCTATTCCTGCTGAATTCAGAATATGACGCATAATATAATGTGAAAACGTTGCAGAAAGTTGATCGGCACAAGCCGTAAAAGCGGTAATCTGTTGCTTTGTAAAGCCATCAAATTTTTCTTCGTCAGAACCTGACAAATGCGAAAAAACAGAACGCACTTTCACCTGATTCTGAGTTTTCAGTTTTTCTACTAATTTATCCATATCTTGGAGTTCAAAACCAAGGCGATGCATACCACTATCTATCTTTATATGAATCGGATAATCAACAATACCCAACTTTTCGGCAGCAGCAATAAATGAATCGAGCAAACGAAAACTGTAAATTTCAGGTTCGAGATTATTATCGAAAATCATTCCGAAGCTTCCTTTTTCAGGATTCATCACCACGATGGGAATACGAATCCCTTCACGTCGTAATTCAGCTCCTTCATCAGCAACAGCTACAGCAAGATATTCCACTCGATGATGTTGAAGCGTTCGTGCCACTTCCACCGAACCGCTTCCGTAGGCAAAAGCTTTTACCATGCACATCATCTTCGTTTCCGGTCGAAGTTTGGAACGGAAATAATTCAAATTATCTATTAACGCATTCAAATTTACTTCCAAAATAGTTTCATGCGCAATCAACTCCAGTTTTTCTGAAATATCTTCAAAATGGTATTTGCGAGAACCTTTCAGCAAAACAATTTCTTTTTGAAAATCACGAATGATGGACGACTTCAGGAAATCATCGGTGTCATCAAAAAAGCTTTTTTCAGCCATCTGAAATTTATCGGCATGCTGCGAAATTTCAGTTCCAATGCCAATAATCTGATGAATATCTTTGTTAGCAACCAATCCGGCAACTGTTTGATATAATTCCTCCGACGAAAGCCCTGTTTGTAAAATATCGGATAAAATAAGGGTTTTCGAAAGATTTTTAGCCGTTGCCTGCTGATTCAGAAAATCAAGTGCAATGCCCAACGAATTCAAATCGGAATTGTAACTATCATTGATTATCAAACAATCACGCACGCCATCTTTCACTTCCATTCGCATGGCAACTGCTTCGAGAGTCAGAATCCGTTTGGTTATTTCTTCCACACTTATTCCCAAATGCAGCATGACTGCCACGCACTGAAGCGCATTTTCAATAGAGGCATCATCGGTAAATGGAATACAAAAAATCCTATTTTTATTCTCAAAAACAGAAATGATTTGAGTGCATTTCGGATTTTTCTCAACCGATAAAATTCGCAAAGTTGCTTTATCACTTTTTCCCCACGAAAACAATTTCCCTTTGAAACCCGATTGGGCAATCGATATTTCAACCAATTTATTATCAGAACAATAAATCAATGTTTCGGCATGAATAAATAACTTCAGCTTTTCTTCGCATTTCTGTTTCAGTCCGCTGAAATTTTCTTGATGTGCTTCGCCCAGATTGGTGAAAAGTCCGATAGTTGGCTGGATGATTGGTTCAAGCTTTTCCATTTCATTGGGTTCAGAAATTCCGGCTTCGAAAATCCCCAATTGTGTATTTTCATTCATTGCCCATACTGAAAGCGGAACACCTATTTGCGAATTATAGCTGCGTGGTGAACGGGTTATCGTGAAATCAGTATGCAAAAGCTGATATAACCATTCTTTTACTACCGTTTTTCCGTTACTTCCTGTAATTCCGATAACCTGAACCTGATATGAAGAACGACGTGCTGCAGCGAGAGTTTGTAAAGCCTGCAAACTATTTTTGACTTCCAGAAATACCGCACCATTCAATTTTTTAAACTCCGGACGCATTTCGCTCACTACAAAATAGCGTAGGTTTTGATCATAAAGTTCCGAAACATAATTATGACCATCGTTTCGAGCAGTTTTAATGGCAAAAAATAAACTTTCAGCCGGAAATGATAACGAACGGCTGTCAGTCAACAACCAGTTAATCTCAGCATCAGGAAAACCTTTTCCATTAGCATGAATGAGTTGAGCAATTTTATTTAATTTCATTTTAGTTGGTAGTATGTAGTTGCTAGTAAGTAGTCGGATAGTTTTGCAAACTACCTACTACCAACTACCAACTATTGACTTTTTATCTTCTTTTTCCAAAAATACGCAATAAAAATAAGAACAAATTGATAAAATCGAGATAAAGTGTCAAAGCTCCAATAATGGCTTCCTTTTTATTTTCTTCCGTACCTTCGATGCCAATTATATTGAGTTTTTTCAGCTTTTGTGTATCGTAAGCAATTAATCCGACAAAAATCAAAACACCGACGTAGGAGACAATCCAGTACAACATTTCGCTTTTCATAAACAGATTTACCACCGAAGCGATAATTAACCCGAAAAGTGCCATTACTAATATGTTTCCGATAGCTGTCAGATCTTTTTTAGTAAAGAAACCGTAAGCACTCATAGCTGCAAACGTTCCTGCGGTAATAAAAAATACCATCGCAATTGAATCGGTTGTAAACACTAAGAAAATGCACGATAAAGTCAACCCATTCAGCAATGAATAGAGAATAAATACAATCGTGGCAGTCATTGCCGACATTTTCCTAACGGCACCAACCAACACGCCGACCAACACCAACTCGAGAATCAATAATCCAAAAAAAACAAACCGTTCGCCGAAAATAAAACGAATCAATTCAGGTGTTGTAGTCGTTTTGTAAGCCATCAATCCAGTAATTACCAAAGCCATTGACATCCAACTGTACACTTTTACAAAAAACCGTTTGGTTTCGGCAAGTTCCTCTTCTTTCGAAATATCTATATAACTATCCATGACATTGATTTTAAATAATTTATCTATAATAATTAGTATTTTGATTTTAAATTTTTTAGTATTTCAGTCTGACAACCGAACCTTCTGAAGTCGTCAGGATGCATTCAGTGTTGGAAATGATATTCACCGTATTTATTATCGAATTTCCAATTTTGTGTCTCCATAAAACTGCTCCGGTTTTTGCATCAATGCCGTGAAGCAAACCGTTTTTTGTACCAAAAATAATAACTCCATTCCGCTCAATCAACATGCTCGGGTTGTGGTCGTAACCATAGCCGGCACTTGTTTTCCAAATTTGTTTCGGGAAGTTTGCTTTTGCATCCAAAGCCACCACACTGTCATTCATACACCTACTGAAAATCACATTTCCATCCGTCGAAATTCCTTCCGTTTCACGGACTTCGTGGCGATTAGTACGCCAGACAACTTTTCCGGTTTGAGCGTCAAGCGCCGTCCAAAAACGATCGGGAGCGGTTATAAATATTTTTCCGTAAGAATAAACCGGATAAACTGCAGCCGGCGAATAATGCATTCCGGCATTTCCATTGTTCCATTTCCACACGAGGCTTCCATCCTTTACATTCAACGCGTAAAAATAAGTGTCCCATGCTCCAAAATATACTTTATTCTCCGCGATAAACGGCTTCGATTTCATATAACCTTTCAAACTACAGAATTTCCACAATATTTTTCCTGAATTCAAGTCAATTGCCCGGAAGCAACCATCGCTACCGCCAATAAAAAAGGTATCGTTCTGAATTAATGGATCACCCATAACCGCACGAGCTGTGGTGATTTTCCAAATCAGTTTTCCATCTTTGGCATTTAAACAATAAATGTCATCATCGGTTGATCCGAACACCAGTTTACCCTTACTCACAATAGGCGACGAAAAAATACGACTGCCTGTTTTGAAATCCCATATCGATTTACCTGTAGAAGCGGAAATTGCATTCATAAAACCTGAATCATCACCATAATACACATTATTCTGGTAATAAGTAGGAGTTCCGTAAATTGCCTTACGAGTTTCCACACGCCAGATTTCACTGACATTTTTATTTGTAACATTGATATCGTAAGAAGGTCGAAGTGACGCATCAGGTTGTCCATAATTTTTACTTTCGAGTGGCAAAGTAAGCCACAAGCGTTGTTCGTGACCGATTTTCTTTTCGTAAACCCGAAGGGAATCGGAAACGGCATAAATAGAATAGCCACCCACCGGCTCTTTTGCCCGCAACGTGGAACGATTCACAATTCCGGGAATTCCATCATAATTCAGAATCGCATTTCGGTGATAATGTCCGTTTAAAACTGCCTGAATATCGAATTTTCGCAAAACATCAGTCATATCGTACCAATTGTCCACATCGCCGTTCAGCAACGGATAATGCGTAATGATAAACGCTGGCATTTTGCTTCCATTTTTTTCAAGTTCTGATTTTACCCAGTCAATATCTTGTGGAGCAATATGACCATCCCCCATTTTCAGCATTGGACCGGTTGTAAAACCAATAAATTCAAATCCTTTATGGGTAAATGAAAATCTATTATTTCCAAAGATTTTCACAAAGTCAGTAAAACCTGATTCGCTCCAGGTTGTTTCATGATTTCCCGCTGTGATATAATAGGGAATTCGGAGTTTATCGAGCATTTTCTTTGCCTCACGTAGTGACAAACTGTCGCCATTATCTGTTATATCGCCTGAAACCAGTACAAAATCCACATCTTTCATTGAATTAATTTCTCCGATAGCATTTTGTAGATCTTCGGCTGGTACAGGATTATTTACCGTTATATGCAAATCGGTAATCAGTGCAAAACGAAACGGTTCTGCTGCAAAAACTAAAATTGAAAAAGTGAGATTAATAAACAGAAAAATAATAAACTTCTTCATTTCTTTCGATTTAGGATAAATAATCTGGTTCTAAATTTAAACTCTTAAGCAAGTACAAAGATACAACGGTTAAAACAATTTTGAGATAAAAAGGATGAAAAGTTTTATTCAAAAAAAAATGGAACTATCCTTTCTTGGTTAGCTCCATTTTCAAAGAAATCTGAAATTTGTCAAACATCAATTGAACTAATTTCCACCAGTAATTCATCTTTCATAACCGATTGTCCTGGTTGTACACGGATTTTACGAATCACTCCGTTGCAATTTGCCGAAATTTCATTTTGCATTTTCATGGCTTCGAGTGTCAGAATTGGTTCGCCTTCGTTTACCAAATCACCCTCAGAAAGGAATAAATCGATAATTTTGCCCGGCATAGGAGCCTTTATATTATTTTCATCCAGTTGTTTATCGGGATTATTAATCATCCCACGACGAATATACGAGAAAAGTGATTCCAGACTATATTTATATTCCACGCCATTCACTTTTATCACTGCTTTGTTCTGATCACGAGATACCAATTCGCAATGAAAACGTTTTCCGTTCCAGTCGAAAGCATAATACAAATCCTCCTGTTCCACGAAATCAAT
>JBBRTR010000028.1:0-26459 GCA_038244215.1 Bacteroidales bacterium | reverse complement strand
TACGAAATTTGAAAAAAATGGGGTTTTCGTTCGGACACTAAATAAATACAATAAGAGGTGTTTCGGAGTATGAATATTTGACAGACTTCTTATTGCATGCATTGAAAATGGTTAAATTATAATCATTGGGTGCAAAACCCGATAGTCATTTTAACTAATTCACATTTGGCACACTTTACTGAAATCTCACAACAAACCCGCAATTAATAAGTGGCTCAGTTTGTAAAGTAATGGCAATCCAAATTAAAATTCCTTTTTTCTAAAAAACACTAAATCACGCTTTAACAAGTGGTGCACTTTGCCGAAATGAGTGGTTCAGTTTGTAAATTGCTCAGTTTGGAGCGGATTCGAAAGCGAAAAATCAGCTATTAAAAGCAGTATATTTATGTCGGACATGATTTGGTTGACTGTGTGAAATATCAACGGCTCATATGACGAAAAATGTCACGTATTAAAAAACAGTACAGTCACCTTATTCCCCAACTTGTGAACTTTTAAAACATGGACAGAAAAAGCTCAAATATTGAACTCAATTGAAGTCTCCAAGAACCTTACTTCAGCTTTTTACTCTCCAATTGGAGTGTGTACCTCCGAATGGTGCCCGGTTGAGGTGCTCCTTGGTGCTCGATAATATTGCCACCAGTGTAGCAAAAACCTACGCACTTGAATTTCCTGATTATACGATTGATCATCTTCGTTCAAAATCAAATTGAGTTCTCTCACTAATTAAAAGTTAATTTATGCCTTCCATTCAAAAATTTATTGACGCATATTTTGTACTATTATATTGTGAGAAATGTTAGAAATAAAAAATAAAACAAATAAAACCGGAATATATTTAGGACTAACATTAAGAAATAAATTCATTGATAATCAAGTATATAAATCATTTTAATTTATGACAATTTCGTAATTGTACAATCTTATACAATCTTTTGTACATTTACGAAACTTGATTATTTACTTATTAAGTACTTTAGCACTCGAAATTAATTTCAAAAATATCATTTATTCTTTAATACTTAAAAACATTATGAAATTATCAAAACACAAAAAGCGTAGGTTATTGGCTATGAGATATATAGCCATGGTATTATTTGCAATTTTACAAGTACAGAGTTTAAAAGCACAAACAACTAATATCACAATTAGTGGAAAAGTGATAGATGAAACAGGGTTAGTTTTACCCGGTGTAAATGTGGTCGAGAAGGGGACACAAAACGGAACAATAACTGATTTAAAGGGAGGTTTTAGTTTGAAAACTAAAAATAATGGAACCATTATTTTCTCATACATTGGTTATGAAACAAAAGAAATTAGAACGTCAGAATTAAAAAATGTCACAATTGCATTAACGCCGGAATCAAAATCGCTAAGTGATGTAGTTGTAATTGGTTATGGTTCCGTAAAGAAAAAAGATATAACAGGAGCTGTTTCTAGTGTAGACATAACAGATATTCAAAAAGCTCCAGTCAAGAGCTTTGATGAAGCACTTGCCGGAAGAGTTGCGGGTGTTGTTGTATCATCCGTAGATGGACAGCCCGGTGAAGCTCCCAATATAGTTATTAGAGGGAATAGTTCTTTAACTCAGGATAACACTCCACTATATGTTATTGATGGTTTACCCATTGAGAATATTAATAGTAACGCAATAAATCCTTCTGACATTGAGTCAATGGAGGTGTTAAAAGATGCCTCTGCTACAGCTATTTACGGTTCACTTGGAGCGAATGGAGTAATAATTATTACTACAAAAAAGGGTAAAGCAGGTAAACCCATTATATCAGTAGAATACAACGTGGGACAAGCTCAGAATACAAAGAGTCAAACGCTACTCAGCCCTTATGAATTTGTAAAGCTTAACTACGCAAAAGACCCTTTAAAAACAACAGAATATTATCTTGCAAACGGTAAAACTATTGATAGTTATCAAGGTCAAAACAGCTTGGATTGGGAAAATCAATTACTTCAGAACGCAAACTATAACAACTTGAATATGTCACTTCGTGGTGAAAGTGGCGGGACAAACTATTCATTAACTGGTTCGTACACCAATCAGGATGGTATAATTATTAATTCCGGGTTCAAGCGTTATCAGGGTCGGATATCCATCTCTCAAAAGATAAATTCAAAGCTTAAGCTATCTACAAATATAAATTATGCGAATACGAATTCCTTTGGAACAGTTTCAAGAGACTACAATACTGGTAGTACCGCTGGAAATCCAACAACAGCTTTAATGTCTGATGTATGGACATATAGACCTACAACGGGTACTGGAAATATTGATTTGCTTGATAACGGATTGGATCCAACTATAAATCCGATACTTGACTACAGATACAATCCCATAAAAACGGTTAAGAATAGCATTAACACAAATATTCAAAATTCACTTGTCGCTGTTGCTGATTTAGACTATTCTATTTTGAAAAATTTGGTATTAAAAATTTCGGGTAGTTTAAATAAAAATGATAGACAGATAGATCTCTTCTACAATAGCAACACCAGATTTGGAGATAGGCGAACTCCTCAAGGTGTGAATGGGGCGAATGGAAGCATCAACAATACTGAGAATACAATTCTAAATGCTGAGGCAACATTGACTTATAAAAAGAAATGGAATAATAATAACTTAACTCTTCTGGCAGGTGCTACTGACCAAAGCACAACAATTTTATTGGACGGTTTCTCAGCTAATAATGTGCCGAATGAATCATTAGGTGTGTATGGCTTAAGTCAAGGTGTGTTGATGGCTTCTACATCTTATGCATCTGCAAATATGTTGAATTCATATTTTGGCCGTGCCATATATGATTATAAATCAAAATATTACTTGACGGCCTCCTATAGAGCAGATGGTAGTTCTAAATTTTCGACTTTAAATAAATGGGGCTATTTTCCATCAGCTGCTCTATCATGGCGAATAACAAGTGAAAAGTTCATGAAAAGGATATCATTTATTTCTGATGCCAAATTCCGATTAAGTTATGGTCTTACCGGTAACAACCGAGTGCCTGATTTCTCCTATTTAGCAACCACACAGGTTTTAAATGGTTATTATTCTTTTGGGTCAACTCTTGTTCCGGGTGCATTCCGAAGTTCCTTAAACAACCCAGAATTAAAATGGGAAACAACAGCTCAAACGAATATAGGGTTAGACCTACAATTATTTAAAGGTAGAATAGGATTGGTTATTGATTATTATAACAAACTAACCAAGGACTTACTTTTGAATACTTCAATGCCTGGTTCAACAGGATTTAATTCTGCTATAGTCAATATTGGTCAAGTACAAAATTCAGGATTTGAATTTACCATAAATACTACAAACATAAAAACAAAGAAATTCAGTTGGACATCAAATTTTAATATCTCATTCAACAGAAATAAGATATTGGATTTGGCCTTTGGTCAAGACGCATTAATTACCAGTGCCAATAATACCAATCCTAGTTATATATCAAGAATTGGAAGCCCAATGGGACAGATGTATGGCTATGTGTTTGATGGTTTGTATCAAAATAATGATTTTATTGTTAACAACAACGGTACCTATACCTTAAAAAATGAAATAGCAGGGAATGGAGGAACTCGATCTGCAATTTTACCAGGGAATATCAGGTATAAAGACTTAAATGGTGATGGTAACATTGACTCTAAAGATCAAACAATTATTGGTAATGGATACCCTCTTCATACGGGTGGACTCTCAAATAATTTTACCTTTATGAATTTTGATTTGAATGTTTTCTTCCAATGGTCGTATGGAAATGATATTTTAAATGCCAATAGAATGTATTTAGAAAATCTAAACTATCCATTTGGTTATAACCAATTCGCAACTGCTGCGCTTGACAATCGGTGGTCGCAAGATAATCAAACCTCACTCATGCCAATTGTTACTGGGAATAATGGAATTAATACCAGCTTTTCTTCACGACTTATCGAAGATGGTTCATTTCTTAGGCTGAAAACAATTCGATTTGGATACACTATACCAACCAAATGGTTAAATGGAACTGGAGTTAGTTCGATAAATATATTTGCTTCGGCTCAAAATATTTTTACCTGGACAAAATACTCCGGAGTTGACCCTGAAGTATCAACGAATAATAGTCCACTTTCACCCGGATACGATTATTCGGCTTATCCGAAAGCCAGAACCATTGCATTTGGCATTAAATTAACTTTATAAAAAAAATAAACATGAAAAAGATAATATTTTATATATCGATTATAGCTTTGATTGGTACATTTCAATCATGCAACGATGCTCTTAATTTGACTCCTCAAGGCTTTGTTGCCTATAAAGACATGTATAACACGAAGGATCAGATAAATTTGGCTTTAAACGGAATGTATAATTCATTGGGAAGTCCGGGCATGTATGGTACAAACCTATTTATTTATACAGCCATCGGGAATGATGAATCGTACTATCGTTCAAATTCATCACCTGGCAATATAGGTGTATTTAACCACAATACAAATAGTGCCGATAATTATGTGAATAATTTGTGGAATTCCAGTTATATTGGAATTGATAGAGCTAATTCTATAATTGCTGCTATGGAAAGTTCTCCTGCAGATAGTTTGGTGAAAGTTTCTGCCATGGCGCAGGCAAAATTTGTAAGAGCTTGGATTTATTTTATTTTAGCGGATAATTTTGGTGGAGTTCCCATCCGTTTACAACCAACTGAATCTTTTCTAAGTGCAGCTATTGCTCGTAACACTTTATTAGAAGTGTACACACAGGTTTTGAAAGATATGACTGAAGCAGAAGCTATCCTGCCAACCCTAAATCAACTTGGTGCAACAGGGTTAGGTCGCCCTTCAAAAAGTGCAGCACAAGCTTTGTTGGCAAGAATAACGCTTAAAATGGCTGGACAACCCATAAATGATGCAAGTAAATATAAAGATGCAAAAGATTGGGCGGATAAGGTAATTAAATCAACCTTACATAAACTAAATCCAGATTACAAACAAATTTTTATCAATCAATGTCAAGATAAATATGACCCAAAAGAATGTTTGTGGGAAATAGAATATACAATAAGTCCTACAGGAGCTACTACTGCTAATTTTGGATTGATGGGGTATAGAAATGGCATTCAATGTGCAGATCTTGATACCGGATTCTGTTCGGGCATTGTTGGACCAACCAAAAGATTGTGGGATGCTTATGCCGATGTCAATGATAAAAGGCGTGATTGGAATATAGCTCCATATATTTTTAATTCAACAACGACTCTTCCTATAGTTACAACAAGAACTTTTTTTACTGCCGTGCAAATATGGGACAGATACCCAGGTAAATGGAGAAGAGAATATGAATTGGTAAAACCAAAAGTTAAATTTCAAACCGGTACAAATGTTCCTGTAATTAGATATGCTGATGTATTACTGATGTACGCAGAAGCTGAAAATGAAATGAATGGACCTACCATTGAAGCTTTTGATGCTGTAAATTTAGTGCGACTTAGAGCTGGTGCTGCAGCGTACAATTTAACTACAGTTCCAACTCAAGCAGCTTTTAGGGCTATGATTATGGACGAACGACTCAGGGAGCTTTGTTTTGAAGGCATTAGAACCCACGATTTAATACGATGGGGAGTTTATATTCCCACAATGAAAGCATTAGCGAATGATATTACATTAAACGCCCCACCTGCTTTCAAATTCGCTGCCACATCCGGAAATAACATAGCAGATAGAGATGTATGGTTTCCAATTCCTTTATCAGAGTTGACAAATAATAAATTAATGGTTCAAAATATTGGATTTTAAATATATAAAAACATGAAAAATATAATAGCTATCATATTGATAAGTTTCAGTTTATTCAGTTGCATGAATAACGAAGTTCCCGATGTCGATTTTGGTGTGACAACACTCAAAACAACTTACAAAGTGGGCGATACAATTACCTTTAATTTTGCTGGAAATCCAGATTTTATTAGTTTCTATCCCGGAATAGCAGGTTCGGACTATCAATTTAAAGAACGAACAATTCTGGAGGGTAAAACACAGATTCAGTTTACTTCCTACAAACAAAACGGACAACAATTGAACTCTTTAAAGCTACTTGTATCAACTGATTTTATTGGCACTTTTAATAAAGCTGGGCTTGCTAGTGCCACATGGACTGATATTACAGATAGAGCAATACTTTCGACAGGAACTGACAACACTGCATCTGGTGTAATTGATATCAGTGAATTTGTTAAACCTGATAAAAATATATTTGTAGCATTCCGCAAAACAGACACTCAAAGTGCAACACTTAAACCGAATCAATGGACAATTAAAAACTTCAATCTTGATGTTAAATTGGCAAATGAATCATTATATCCGGTAGCAAGTATTGGGAATGCTGGATGGCTTGCAGTTGATTCGTTGAATTCAGCTATAAAATGGAGTATTAGTTCCACTGCGTTAACTTGTGCAGGAGGAGCACTTAATTCAGTTGCAAATGAGGATTGGATTATAACAAAAGCACTTACACCGCTAAACATAACACCAGACCTTGCTATACCTATTAAGTGGGTAGATACTAAACGGACTGAAAGTTTTAACTATATTTACAAAACTGCTGGAACGTATGAACTTGTTTTTGTTGCAAGTAATCAAAGCGTTTATGATGTAAAAAAAATGGAGAAACGAATTACCCTTACAATTACAAATTAAAAAATGTAATAATTATTAAAACTAACTTCTTATGAAAACAAATATAAAATACCTCGCTTTTTTCATTATGTTGCTGGCATTATCATATGGTGCAAATGCAGCTACTTATACATGGAATGGAACAACATCAACAAGTTGGGCGGTAGCTACTAATTGGACACCAACAAGAACAACGCCGGCTACAACAGATGATATTGTAATAACTCCAACCAGTGATATAACAATAACGAGTTTCCCAACACAAACCATAAATAGTCTGACAATTAATGGCGCAGGAAATTATACGGTAAATATGCCTAATGGAAATAACTCATTAACAATAGCCACGTTATTTGATATTGAGACTGGTAATACGTTGGATATAGGTGCACTAAGGTTGAATAATGCAGCAGCATTATTTACAACATCAGGAGCTGGAACTCTTAAAATTTCGAATACAACTTACTTGCCTTTAAGCAAAACATGGTCATTTGGAATTTATGTTTACGGCTCAACTTTACAAACGATACAAGTTGGCACATACAATAATCTTACTATCAATAGTAGCATTGCTGTTGGAGCTGTGGCTGCAAATATTGCAGGTGGAGACGTTACTATAAATGGAACTCTAACTTTAATAAATGGAATTCTTGCTTGTGGAACAAGTACTGGTAGAAATCTGAATATTGCAAGCAGTGCATCAATTGTAGGAGGTAGTAGTGCAAGTTATATTTACACTGCAAACGGAACATTAAGCAGGAAAAGTGTTGGAACTGCCACGCTTTTATATCCATTAGGGACGCTTACTAGTTATGCACCATTAACTATAACAAATAATACTGGAACACCCAATATTACAACTAAACTAAAGTCTACATTTACTAATGCACCAGTTGATGCCACAAAGGCAGTAAATCTGGAATGGTCGGTTTTAAGCACTGAAACTTCAACAGCCGATATTAGTTTTCAAATTAATAGTAGCAATTTTGGATCTGCTTACAATGTAAATTCGGGTTCGGAACTTGGAAATTACACGACTTCCTATGCAACTTCATCACTCAACTCACCAACAGGAAGTGATCCATATGTATTTGCAACAACAGGATTGTCTATTCCAACAATTGGTACAAATAATTATTTAATAGGAAATTCGAGTTCAATTACCACCTCCATCGCTGATAAAAAAATAGATGCAAATCAATTTAATGTGATTAATACCACATCTGATTTTTTAGTGAATTACTCATTAGATAAACCATCGATGATTAATCTTAGATTACTAAACATTGATGGCCGAACAATACAAACGTTATCACTTGGAAAGCAACAACAGGGTCAAGCAACAATTTCAACAGTAAATTTGGAAAAAGGATTATATGTTATTGTTATGCAAATTAATGGCGATAAAGTTACAAAGAAAGTAGTGAAGTTCTAAATGATCGATAAAATAAAGTTAATACTCATCAAATAATGTATCACCATTATTTGATGAAGTTTTAACGGCCTAACTCAAAGCAAAAAGTAACAAAACTAAATGAATAAATTAATTGTATTTATAATGGCGATCAACGTCATAGTAGCTAATTGTCAATCAGTTGTCAGTCCGAAAAGCATGAAGAATGTTGAAGATAAACTGATGCTTACTGTGATAGCTGACAAATTGGTAAATCAAGCTGATTTAAAGTTTGTAGACAAAAAAACAGGAAAGGAATATTCTTCTACAAAAAATGTTCCGGTTGATGCATCCCTTTTCTTTAAAAATAAATTTTGCAATTGGCATTACACCAATGGAGTTTTGAATATGGCTATGATTCACCTTAGCGACTATTTGAAAGAACCAAAATACCTCGATTTTGCTCGTAAACACGTTGCTTTTGGATTTGACAATTACAAATATTTTCAAAGTCGTTATAATCCCGAAAAAGATGGAAGCCATTGGAAATATCCATTTGGAGAACTCTACAACACGAAAGAACTGGATGATTTTGGTGCTATGATATCGAGTACGATTGACGTTTATCAACATGTAAATGGAGACAAACGCCCCGAATATCTTGATTATGCGAATGCAATGGGAAAATTTATCAAGGAACAGAAACTGCGTCATACCGATGGCACTTTTGTTCGTGATTTTCCAAGAACCAATACACTTTGGGGAGATGATTTATATATGAGTGTTCCGTTTTTAGGCAGAATGTATACTTTATCAAAAGATACTAGCTATTTGAATGATGCAATTAATCAATGTATCAATTTTGATAAGTATCTTTGGGATGAAAATTTGGGGCTGTATTATCATGCCTATTATACTGACTTAAAACGAAATGGTGTTGCTCACTGGGGACGTTGTAATGGATGGATCATTTTTGCAAAAGTTCATTTGCTGGCATTTATGCCCCAAAATCACCCGCAGCGTCAACTCATTATTGACTTGTTAAACAAGCAAATTGTAGGTTTATCTCGTTATCAAAGTCCTGAAGGGGTTTGGCATCAAATATTAGACAAAAACGATTCATATTTAGAATCTTCCTGTTCTGCCATGTTTGTATATGCCATTGCCAAATCAGTAAATGAAGGTTGGATTGATAAAAAAAATGCTTCAATTGCTCTCACTGGCTGGGAAGGATTAAAGAATTTGATGATTACTTCGGAAGGTAATATGACGAACATCTGCGAAGGCACAGAAGTACATGACGATTTGCTTTATTATTATCAGCGTCCTTATGGAATTAACGAGAAACATGGATTGGGAGCGCTTTTGGATGCGGGCATAGAAATTATGAAATTAAAAGCAAATAACCCTGCGCTACAAAAGGAAAATGAAGCCCGAACTCATTTGAATAAGGAGGTTCAATAATAATTAGAGGTAGTAATTTTACAAATGTCAAAAAAAAATAATGGGTTTTGAAATAAAAAGAATAGTATTTTTAATGATATTGCTGAGTTTCAATGCTGGCAATATTGTTTTTGCTCAGGATTCGATAATCTATGAGTTTAAAGTGCCGTCCATCAAAGATTGGCAGTTTAAGCCAATAAAAGAGTACCCTTGTTTGATATTTCTAGCTCAGGATAAGGACAACTTAAAAAGTAATTTTCAGCAAGTATCTGAAGAAAATTCAAAAAAGTTTGATACTGCCGTGAAAGTTTGGATGAGAGGCGACAATGTAAATGAACAGATAAAAGCCACTCAGAAGTTTATAAGTTATTGGAAAGATTATAACAAAAGATGGACTCGGAAAAATCTACAACGTGAAGATCCAGACGGAGTAGTAATGCGTGGAATTTGGCGTTGTATTCAGAGTTATGATGTGATACAATCATTCGGAATTCTTTCTGAACGAGACAGGATAGAATTTCGAGATTCTTTAGTAAAATCAATTGAATTGGCAATTGGCAAAGATGCTAAAAATCCTATTGTAACCTCCAAACCCGGATTCAGGAATATGAATATATGGACGGATGTGGTTCTTGCTGCCGGGATAACTGGTTTGGCGTTTCCTGAATTGCCGCAGTCAAAAGATTGGGTTCAGTTTGCAATGAATGAGGTTAACTGGCAGTTGGCGACCGGCGAATGGGATGGATGCTGGCATGAGTCTTCTCGCTACCACATGTATATGCTCAAACTGTGTGGACAGTTTTTTGAGGTACTTTACAACCGTACGGGTATAGACATGTTCCAACACCCAGCTATCAATCGGATGTGCAATTGGGCAGTAACCTATTCGACACCTCAAACCACCATTGCTAATTTACCTTTCACAACAAGTAAAATTATTTCGCTTATGCCTGCCATTGGAGATGCAACATGGGCACCTGAAGAGTACTCAATGCTTAATTTCTATGCTCGACACTATCAAAAAACAGACCCTGAACTAGCTCGTAAATTGGTATGGCAATGGAAGCAATCCGGAAGCCCTGTTTTTGGGGAAAGTGTAATGTCACTTCTTATCAATCCATTTTTAAAAGCAACTGCCCCAAAAACACTCACCAGTAATATAAGCAAACGAAAAGGCTATTTGTTGATGCGTGATAAATTCAACACACCTGATGAAGTTTGGTTTTTGCAAAAAAGTGGAGAACCTTCACTTTCAGGACACGAAAATGCCGACCGAAATAGTTTTTCTTTGTTCGCTTATGGATATCCCTTGGCGTTGGATGCAGGAGCTGGAAATTACAATGACCCACGACACAGAGCATGGCATAAACTAACGATTTCTCATAATGCTGTTGTTTTTGAAGATTCTAATAAGTCGGATGAACAATTAAATGTAAAATCTCAAAAAATTGTAACTGGAGAAGTATTGTCTTGGAAAAGTACTCCAGATGCTGATTATTCATCTACTGATGCCTCCCTAGCATCAGGCGTTGAACGTAATGTACGCAAAGTTCTTTTTGTTAAGCCAGACTATTTTGTGATAAAAGATGAAATAAAATCAACAGTGAATAGCTATTGGTTATTGCATACTACAGCTCAGAATTTTGTATGGTCTGATAATGCTGTCAGTTGCGAAACGCCTTGGGGCGTAAATCTGGACTTATATGTTTTATCACCCTATAGACCAATTGATTGTACAGTGCGCGAAGGTGCAATAGGCGATTGGTTAGATGATCAGACTTTAGCTATTGAACAAAGAACAGGTGAACGCATCAAGCCTAAAAGTTCGGAGAATGATATTTTCCCGTTCAGGTATCAAAAGTACCTAGCGATTCCGGCTAAACCAAATGAAAATTTCCTAATGGTTCTTCATCCGCATCGTAAAAATTCAGTTCCTTTGAAAGTCAATAAAATTAGCGATACTAAAATTGAGGTGATATGCAGTAAACGAAAGGATGTTATCGTTTTCACAACCGATGGAATAACACTTGATAAGGGTGGAAAAGAAATTATTCTTTAATGGTAAAAAAAATAAATTAAAATAAAATACATGAAATCACTTCTATTTTCCATATTCTTGTTGTGCACAATAAGTGCAACTGCAAATCTGTATAAAGAGGTAAATCCCCGATTATTTTTAACTCCAGCAGATATTCAACGTGCAAAGCAACAAATTATTTCAGATAATGTTGCCAAAGCAAGTTATGATAATTTGATGACGAATATTTTGCCACTCCAAAGCCGAAGATGGCAAAGAGACTTTCCACAAAAAAATGGTCGTTATACAATGGAGGAACTTTTTTCTATAGCAGCAGCATCAAAAATTTCACCGACTTTTGATGTGGAAGTTGCGGCTTACGCACTCAATGCAACAGACGAATTGGCAGAGCAAATCAGAGTAAAAATGCTATTGGAAATTGGGACAAGAAAAGCACTTGGCTCTTGGAGGGAATTGGGTATTCACGAAGGTGAAAGATTGAAACGATTTATGCAAAGCTATGACTTGATGGTTGAAACAGGAGTTTTCTCCACGGAAGAAAAACAAACCATTAAATTAGAGATTCTCAAATCTGCCCGCTTCCTCGAACTTTGGAGTCTTTCAAACAACAATGATTTGATGAATCTGCGAACAAATTTTTGCTTTAATATCAAGTATTATCCAGCTTGTATGATAGGTGTGGTGGCTATGTATTACCCAGAAGTGGCAGAGGCAAGAAGATGGTTCGAGATTTCGCAACACGATATGGAGTATTTCCTTTTTACAGAAAACTTTATTGATGGTGCCTACGGCGAAGGTTCTCTGCATTATTTTCACCCAAGCATAGATGCCGTTATTCATTATATTTTAGCCAGTAAAAATATTGGATTTGGAGATTATACCAAACATTCATCACTTTCCGTGTTCATTAAAAAAGCACTTTATTGGAGAATGAATCTTACTGCTCCCGATGGCAGAAAAGTATGCGCTGGAGATGGACATCGTTTACCAACAGGGACTGATATTTTTGAAAAAGCTGCTTCATTGTTTAATGATGGTCAATTCAAATGGATTTCTCAAACCATTTTAGAAAGAGTTAATAATAGCTTACTCGAAGCACCATTGGATATTTTATCTTATAATGTTAGCATTAAAGCAGAACAACCAACTACATTAATGGCAAATTATCCATTTAGTGGATATGCTATTTTTCGTTCCGGTTGGGAGAAAGAAGATAATTACTTTGTTATGAAATACGGAGCGTCATTTGCAGGTCAACGTGGAAACCAAAGAGAACCTGTCATTGCCGGACATGCACACGAAGACTGCATGGAAATTGAAATGCATTACAAAGGAATACCACTTTTTGTGGATGGAGGATATCGTGGAAAATATGGAGATTATGACACATACGGAGGTTTTTGGAAAGCTACTATTGCCCACAGTACTGTAGGTTTGGGTAATACTTACGGTTACGACCGATTAGATGGAAAATACGAAGAACATCAAAAAGAGCATGGAAAAGAATTTCGATACGAAGTAGAACAAAAAATGATTGGTTCTAATAACTTCCGACTACTGGGATTAGGAGATGCAGGTGCTTTAACGCTTACTTCTGCTAAAGCTGAAACGTATACAGATGTTGAACATCAACGTACTTCAATTTGGTTTAGAAACAGCTCAATTGCTATTATTTTTGATGAAATGTTCAGTAAAAACCTACAAAACTACGAATGGTATTTAAATCCGATTGGTTCATTCATCAAGAAAGATGGCGTTTTATGTTTTGGTGATGAAACAGCAAAATTAGACGTTGTGCCGGTTGGAGATAAGCTCCCTTATGTTTCAATAGTTTCAAATAAATCATCCAATGTACCACCTTATTATTATCCATTTTTGGCAAAAAATCAGGAAGAAACAGCTAAGAAAGGGTGGCGCTGGTGGAATTATTGTCTAATGGTTCAATCACAAAAAGCAAAAAATACCAACTTTTTGAATGTATTAATTCCATATAAAGGAAATAGTCCATACTTAACTACTAATCTGGGTGATAATGGCAAATCAATTAAGGGAAATGATCAAGAAATATTAGTTTCAAAAGGAAATAATTCAGACAAAACTGTCGAAACAAATGGCAGTTTAGGTATTGTTTCATTGCAAAAGGAACAACTAAGTACGTATTGTGTGAATAACGGTTCAACGTTAAAGTACAAAAATGAATTGTTGTTTGAATCGAAGTTAGCTAAATATGAGAATGAGTATAATTTAAGTTCTACTGTAATTGCTGTTGTGAGTATTGTGGACAAAAAAGCAAGCATAACTATTAAACCTGCACCCTGGAATAATTCCTTGGTATTATTTCAGCCGGCAGATTTGAATTATAACATGAACTACAGCGTGAAAGTAAGTTTTAAAATAGATAAAAAACCATCCAAAATGGTTATCTCTAAATCTTCACAAGTTCTTCCTAAACTAACAGATTCTGAAACAGATAATCAAATAGCCTTATCCGATGTTTTAACTGATAAAAAGAATTACGAAGTTATTCGCAGTGCCCTTGGGCTTATAAAGCCTGAATTTCAATACAACGAAACCACTAACATGGTTACTTTAACGCTAACGGATGGTTTTAACCAATTAGTTTGGGAATAATCAAAACCAAATAACTTTTAAATTAATCAAAAATGAAAACAACTACATTTTTAAAAAAAACGCTTCAGGCTGCTATTATAGCCCTGTTTTTGGTCACTTTCAGTGCACCTTGCTTTGCATTCGATTTAGACAATATTACAAGCGTTGGAAAACCAGCACTTGCTTTTTCTGTAAGGAAATTAAGCAGTTCATACAGCGGTCCTGCTGTGCGAGTTCGTAATGGCGATAATAATTCGGTAGTGGATGTTTATTTTGACACCAATAATATCGTTTCACTTAGTTCTCAGGTGTCGGCTAATGGTGGTGGTACAGCCACTGTAACCACGCTTGGCAATTGGATAGGTGGAAATTCTGCTTTTGTAACTATCTGGTACGATCAAAGCGGTAATGGCAGAGATGCTGTAACAGCTGGTACTAAATGTAAAAACGTAAATAGTATTTTAACTACAACTCTTACTTCACCAGATGCCACACTCAGCATTGCAATACCCGTTAAAAAATATACTGTAACAGTTGTTGATGCTGTAACAAATTCTGATTCTATTACAATTGCAACCATTCCAACAGTTTCAGTTGGAGCTACTGGTGGCACAACCAGTACTGCTGTAACATCGGCTTATCCAAGTGCCAGTAACAAATGGCAAAATTTCAATAATATAATTGTTGGAAATGGTATTCCTGAAGGAACCATGATGATGGGTACTACCCAAGTGGCAACCACAGTTACTGGAAATGTGAAAGTTCGATTGTCAAATCCCGTAACATTGACTGCCGGAGCATCAATCACCATATACGACAATGTAAGTACAAGCCAAATTACAAATTATCAGCCTGGGAATGTAATTGTCTCATCAAGCGGATTTTACGTTGGTATCATTCAAAATATTGGCGATGATGGAAAAACAATTACACTTACAAACAATGCTATCATAGGTGGAACTTTTACTGCCAACACCTGGGGTGTGAGCAATGAACCAATGTTGGTGAAACAAGGAACATTGCAAACTTTCGCAAATGGTACAGCTGCTATTCGGTTTGTGAATGCTGGAGTTTCAGGAAGTGGATTTGTGGTTCCGAACTTTACAAACGATGGTGCTGCCGGTTCAAATTCAAATTTACAAAATATAAATAACATGAGTCTTTTTGTTTCAGCTCAACAAAAAGGAAATGGTGGAAATACAAATGCTTGGTTTGGAACGACGGCACCAACCTCTTCAAGTCCAGCAAAGTTGCAAGTTTATATTGCGAGTAGCGCTAATTCAAACGGAGCGTATTCAACCCAAGCTGCAGGAAGCATATCTTTTGCGGCGGGAACACAAATTTTAGCCCGCTACAAAATTCTCGATGATAGTTTAACGGTGTTTGCCCCAATAGGTGCTCTTTCAGGTGGCTTAAGAGGTAAAAAAGGGTTTTTTACGAATGCTACAACTGCTGTAAGAACTGCTTTTGATAACTCTCAAGTACAAATATTTGGACATTTAGGCAATGTCGGACGAAACTTTGAAGGGCTAGCTTCTGAGTTAATTTACTGGGGCTCAACTATAACAACTGCCGGTGAAATGTCAGATGCAGATGCTGCGCTTTTACAAACATCTCAAAAAGCAATTTATGGTGTAAAAGAATTTGTAAGTGCAGTAACTACTGTGTCGGATTTACCTGTAAAAGTTTACCCTTCAATGAGCAATGGAATTTTCTATATAAATGGAGAGTGCATGGGTGCAAATTATGCTGTTGTTAACTTGGTGGGGCAACTAATTAAGACAGGAAAAATACAACACACGTCACAAACAATTGACCTGACTAATAATGCATCTGGAACGTACCTAATCCGGGTCTCTTTAAATAATCGCAGGTTTGTTAGTAAAATTGTAAAACTTTAGTTGCATTAAAGTAGTTAGACACTCAAAAATATCACATGATTAAACGTGGAATTTTCAATATAGTTTTCTTCTTAGTTCTTGGTTCACCTTGGACTCTCGGACAGGTGCAAGGCTTAAAGCATCCCTGGATGCTATTTAGCAATAGCGATATTCAAACAATCAAAACTAAATTAGCGATTCCACAAAATAATCTGCAATACCAAAAATTAGGATACGGTTCGGGATTAAAATATGCACTTTATGGAGATATGGCAGATGTGGCATCGGTAAAAACAAATTGCTATTACCCAACACTTGGTGCACGGGTAAGAATGGTAGCTGGTAATTCTCAGGGCTCATTTCAATGGGGACGAAGGATGCAGGATTGGTTAATCCCGATTAGTTTAGTAATAAATTCGTCTTCCTTTACGCAATCAGAAAAGGATCGTTTGCAATTAAGTTGTGATAGTATTGCCTGGCGATTAAGAGATGTTAGTTATATCGAAGGTGGAGTAGGCGGACCGAATAATCGCACACTTGACGAACTAATGGGAGTTGCTTTTGCTGGAGTGTTTATGTTTCCTGACAGTCCAAATGCTTCAAATCATTATGCGTATGTGCTAAATGAATTAGAACGGAATTTAAAGTACGTAAAAGAAGACGGAGCATGGCCGGAAACGTCCAGATATGTTGGTCAGGTAGTTATAAAATGTTTGGTGCTTTTTAGTCAGGTGCAACGTAGGTATTTGGGTAATAATTCTGGCCTTATTTCTGACCCACGGTTTAAAAGTATTTTAAAAACTTTTATGGAGTCAGCAGGTACAAAGGATGTTTTGTATAAAAATCGCAGGTATGCTCCTGCTATTGGCGATGCAGGTTTAGGTGAAGCAAATTACCAAACGCTGGCATGGGCCGCGGCTGAAATTTCACATGTGGATGTGGAATTGGGCAAACAACTTCAAGGAATGTGGAAAATGGCCGGAGGAGAATACCTTAACAATGGAAATTGCTTAAGTTATCAATTAGCTGTTGCTAATGCAGATGCACCTCTCGATACGACAAGTGTTTTACCATCAGTTATTCAAAAGAACATAGGTTATTATATCTTCAGGAATGATTATGGTAAGCCGACTGAATCTAATCTAATAACACATTTACCCGATAGAAACTATTATCACAGACATTATGATTGTGGGTCGTTTAGTTTTTATGCCAATAATACTCCATTGTTGATAGATGCTGGAGTTGGTGATTATGCAGAGCCGGATGTGTCGTTTTATAAATCTACTTGCAACCATAATGTGGTAAATTTTAAAGATGCAAACGGGCTGAATTTGAATGGATTGGATGTAGGGTCTCAGATAGTCGACACTCTGTTGTCTGATGATTATGATTTTGTGGAAGCAAATATCACTCCACCTAATAATCTAGCACGAAGTTATATTAGAAGTACAGGATATGTAAAAACGCTCTTTAACATTGTGGTAATTTTTGATTTTGTTGATACAGATAATGCACATACTAACAATTTCCATCCATTCTCTACTTCGACCGACAAGGTAGTGCGAAATAGTTTTAACCGAACTATATCTCATGCATATAATAACATGGACATTGAGATGACTCATTTACTGCCTTCTATTAACATAACGCTCTCCAAAAACAAACTTCATGTTTTGAATATTCCTTCTGTATGGCCGCGCAATTTAGCCAATACAAAAGATGCAGGAGATTTGAATAATTGCTATGCAGAATGGATTGGCGTTAATAATGTTGGTCGGAGCCACTATTTAACGGTTATTAGACCCAAGAAGAATGCGGATACAGAAAGTGTAATTACCGCTTTGACGACTGATAATTCCAATTGTAAAGCTTTCAAAGTAGATGTGACTGGTAAAGGTTCATTTATTGTTGTTATAAACACTTCGTCAACTTTGCAGTCAACACCTATAACATTTAATTCGCCTGAAGGATTGATAAGTTTAAAGAGAAGAATAAACTTTATTCAAAATTCATCTGGGAAATTCGATATCGATGTCCCTGCCAGATCGATGGAAATCTTGATGCCTAAAACATTATTACCAAATGCTATTCTTACCTGTACAAGCAATATTCCAGTTAAAATATCTCCAATTCCAAGTAGTGGCGTATTCACAATCGATTCAGAATGTAATGGTGCAAAATATACTATATCGAATATGCAAGGGCAGCAAATCAAAAGTGGTAAAATTACTCAAACACACCAATCTATTGATCTTACCCAATGTGCTTCAGGAACATATATTATTAAATTTTATGTAGACAATGCAATTATAGTAAAGAAAATAATCAAAAACTAAAAAATGAATTTCAAAATTATTCCGTTTATTTCAATTTTACTTCTTTCCCTTTTTCTTCATCCTACAAGTTCAAATGCAGAAAGTGTAAAATCGACTGTGAATACCCAATTCTCCATGTTTTGGTTATTGAAAGATGCTGAAATTGAGCAGCCCAAATTATTGGAATCACAGTTTTCAGAATTGAAAAAAGCTGGTTATACTTCACTCTATGTAATGTTACGTGCAAGTCGTTACAGCATATTTGACCCTGAAGTAATTGCTGCTGCAAAAAGAGTAAGTGAAATGTGTAGTCAAAGCAATATCAAATTTATTTTTGGTCTCGATCCACGTTTTGGAGCATCTTATATTACCCGCAAGACTGGTTTCGGAGCACAACATTTATTGACCGCGCCTAATTATCTTACATCTATGAGTAGTGATTCAATTAAGAAATCGACTGATATTGAAAGGTATGGACTGAACGAACAAAAGCTGATTCAGGGAAGTTATAACTTGAAATATAATTATGCGGTTCGTCGCGAAACTCATATTCTAACGGATGTAAGTTTGTCGAGTATTCCTGTTGGAGTAGATAAGGTTTTTGCTTATCAACGAAAGGATGGAAAAGTTATAACCGGTTCAATTCGTGACATTACGTCGGGACATCATTTGTTTTCCAATCGCTCACAATTTTATGTTGAGGTTTTTGGCAAAGTTGAATTACCGGAAGGTGAATGGTATGTTACCGCTTTTCCACGTTTTATGACCAATATGTATGCGTACGATTCAAAAGAGCAACAACAGATTTTTGAAGGATTAATAGGAGAATATAAAAAACAGGATGTAAAATTAGATGGATTAGTTTGGGATGAACCCGGCTATTATGTTGAATTTGGAAAATATGTAGTTTCGGAACAAATCTATACTGACTTTCAACAAAAATATGGTTATGACTTAAAATCTAAACTCTATGCATTAACATTAAAATTGGATGATAATAGCCAAATCAAAGTTCGGAATGATTATTTTACATTGCTTACAGATTATGTAATTGGAGGTGAGAAACGCATTAGAGATATTGGTAAAAGTTTATATGGCACAATGCGAATGGGAATTCACCCAACCTGGCATGATGTGATTTCGGAAGATAAATTTCATGGTATTTCAGATTATTGGCGATCAATAGAAGCTGTTGACGGTGGCTACACCGACGGTGGAAACTATGAAGAGTACATGACAAGTTCTGTGGAGAAACGCTTTGCCGCCGTTTCGTATATGGTTACAGCAAAAGGATTAGCTCGGTATTCAGAAACAAAAAAAGCGCATTTCAATCAATGGGGTATAAAATTCGGGAATGATGTAACAAGTTATTGGAATGATTTAATGGCAGCATTTTCAAACGAGTGGATTAATCACTGCTATGGATACACGGGTGTGTTGGGTAAAGATTTTTTACTGAATAATACAAAAAGTGAGAATTTGGATATGTTGTCAAATGGAGGGTCACGTGGCATTTTTGGACCTGGGTATCCCAATCACGAATCGTGGGCAGTTTTGCCGGAATTAGTTGCAAAGTGTAAAAAAGTAGATGAACTTACATCGTATAATCTGCCCTTGGGGGAGTCTGTTATTATTTATCCAAATACAACCTTACTAAGCACTTGGGCAGCCGATGGCATTGGCATGGAACGCAGGATTGTTGAACTTATTGGTTCTATGCCTGCCATGGGGCTACAAACAGATGTAATTGGCTCAAGTTTGTTGGAAAAAGCCGAAGTTGTTAAGGGAAAATTAGTAGTTCGTGGACATGTTTATAATGCCGTTTTTCTGCCTTATAACAAAATTCTTTCAGACAAATCGATACAAGTTTTACAAAAGTTGATTGCTCAAAAGGGATTAGTTTATTTTGGCGGTACAGTACCTCAAATGGATTTGAATGGAAAGCCGATAGATTTAAAAGTTCAACCATCCTTTTCGTTGAGTGGCGATATTCAGAAAACGATGGCAGAAATAATGCAGCTAAATGTTCCGTCAAGTTGTTCACAACTCAAAGGTGCATACCTGAATTTGATTCCTTCAGCTGTAGGTAAAATATTTTATTTGACTGTAATGCCAATTGATCCTGATGTCTCTGTTTCTGGAATCGTTATAATCAAGGGTCAAAAGGTTGAAATTAAGCCAACTAAATCGCTTGCAATCTATCAAATACAAAAAGGATTTAAACCGAAGAGTATGATGCAGAATTAGTGTTTTAATTATTAAATTTGTCAAGCATGAATTGACAATATAAAAAAAAGAATAGCATGAAAAAGAATATTAAATACATTGGTTTTATATCGTTTTTATTTTGCATTTATAGTAGTTCAACTTGGGCGCAACCCAAAACCATTACTCTTAGAAATACTGTGGATACAGTATTAATTGATCAAGCTTTTGTTTTAAATCGAAATGAATTAAAACCATTGGATTTGAAACTGATACCTGCATTGCAAGATGATAAAGGCAATTGGATTCCATCTCAAGTGGATGATATGAACCAAGATGGAAAATGGGATGAACTGGCATTTTTGATAACACTTCAAAAAGGAGAAAAGAAAACACTTTCCATTAAATGGGTACGTCTGAATCAATATCCTCAATTTAAACGCAGAGCTAATGTTCGGTATGGCAAAATGACATCGCCGGGAAAAGTTGTAGAACTAACAAAAGACAGTCATGGAAAGAATAATTTGCGCGGAACTTTTGGCTATCCGTATCAAATGGATGGAGTTGCATGGGAAAACGACAAAATGGGTTATCGTCATTATTTCGATGGTCGAAATTGCCGTGATCTTTTTGGTAAGAAAACAGATAAAATGGTGTTGGATGGTGTAGGAATAAAATTGGATGGATGCCCGGGTGATACGTATCATGTAATGGCAAATTGGGGTCGTGATATTATGAGTGTGGGACAATCTTTTGGGTTGGGTGGACTTGCTTTATTGAAAAATGATTCATTAATCAGACTTGGCGTTTTAGCTACACAAAATGAAGATGTGATTGACTCTACAAGATATACCTTGATTAACAAAGGAGTAGTGCGAGGCATTTTCCGACTTGACTTTGAAGGTTGGAACATTGGCTCCGAAAAGATAAATCTTTCTCAAATTGTTACGATATGGGCTGGAAGTTATGGTTATGAAAACCGAGTAATTTGTAAAAAGCTTCCTGATGATTGTGCTTTTACGACTGGCTTAGTTCGTAATAATAACAATCAGCCTTTACAAAGTGAAACATTTTACGGACAACAGGTCATGATTACGCATGATAAACAGTCTTACAATAAAGAATTTACAATCGGAATGGCTCTATTGATACCTCAACTGAATTTCGTAAAATCTTTTGACACACCTGATACTGGAAACGGAATTACATATACCTGGTGTGCTCAATTAAAACCAACCGTAAAGAATGAAATTAGTTATTCTGTTTTAGCTTCATGGGAACAACAAAATCCTGCATTTCTGGATAGAGCTTTTTTTGTTAAGACTATCAAATACGAGGTTTTAAAACGTAGTAATCCGGTTTCTGTAGTTTTTAAATGAAAATGGTGGTTTTCATTTAAAGTGATAATCAGTCCTCTTTTTTCTTCCTGTATTCAGATGCTAATACTCCAAAATGATTTTTGAAGCATGTACCAAAGTATTGAACAGAACCAAAACCAATTTCAACGGCTATATCCGAAATCTTTTTAGTTGGATAGTGTATGAGCATCCATGCCGCTTTCTTTAATCGTATTGTTTGTATAAATTCATTCGGAGTTTGACCAACCAATGCTTTCATTTTTGTAAATAAAGCTGTTCTACTGACTCCTAATTCAGCACAAAGCATTTGAACATCAAGTTTTTCATTTGCTACATTATTTTCTACCAATTGAATTGCTTTGTTAATAAATTGATTATCAATTGGATTGTTTGTGGTCAACTGTATCGACGCAATTGGTTCTTTTGTAAACTTTTCTTGAATTATTTTTCTATTATAAAGTAAATTATTACAACGAGTAATTAAAATTTTAAGATTAAATGGTTTACATATATAATCGTCAGCGCCACTATTAAGTCCTTCAATATTCTGTTCTACTGCTGTCTGTGCTGTAAGCATGATTACTGGAATATGGCAGATTTCAAAGTCTGTTTTTATTTTCATGCACATTTCTATGCCCGACATTAATGGCATCATTAAGTCGCTGATTATAATGTCAGGTTGAATTTCTTTAGTTTTCGCCAATCCTTCAACACCATTTGCGGCCTCATAAACTTGATAAATCGGTTGGAAAATATCCAAAAGCATTAATCTTAATTCTGTATCATCTTCAACTATTAGCAATTTAGGCATGTTTGCATAATATTTTAGCTGGCTAGATTTAACTTCTTGTATAAAATGTTCATCAACAAAATCAAGCTGCTCAATCGATGATTCAGTTTTTGTACTAATTTCTACATTTTCCTTTGCTATAAAATGCTGATTATCAAATATTAAATCTACACTGAAAACACTTCCTACATTGACGGTGCTTTCTACAGAAATCTTGCCACCATGCAATTCCACAATACCTTTAGCCAATGCTAAACCAATACCTGTACCTGGAGAAGTCGTGTCTTTTCCGTCTTCAACTTGATAAAACCGATCAAAAATAAGATCTAAAAACTCTGGAGCAATTCCTTGTCCGCTATCTATTACACTGATTTTGACTAAATCATCTAATTTTTCAAGTTGAATAACTATTTTACCACCTTTTGAACTGTATTTAAATGCATTAGAAATTAGATTGTAAAAACATTTCTGCAACTGAACAGCATCAAACCAAACGGGAATATCTTTTTCATTTGTTTTGAAACTAAGTTGAATATCTTTAAATCGTGAAAATTCTAAAAATGAGTTATATACTTCTTCCACAAATGGGACAAGATTTTGTTCGCATACTGTTATCTTCATAAAGCCTTGGTCTTGTTTGCGAAAATCCATCAACTCACCTATCAGATTCATCATTTTATTAGCATTGTGCTGAATACTAATAATATAATTATAAATATGAGGCGTTATTTTAGCAGATTGCATTAACATATCCAATTGTCCGATAATCAATGTGAGAGGGGTTCTGAATTCATGCGATATATTTGTGAAAAACCTAAGCTTCCATTGATGAGTGAGTTCTTTCATTTCCTTGTCTTTTCGTTCGTAATCTAAGGAATTTTTATATGTCAGTTTAGAATGGTAATAAAGAAAAATGCCATATAAAATTGCTAAAACTGATAATAGGTAGAATAGATAGGCATACCATGATGCATAGAAAGGTGGATTTATACGAATATCTAATCTAATTTCTTTATTCGAATTGTTACTATCAGGATTTTTGGATCTAACTTTAAGTTTGTATTTTCCACTAGGAAGGTTCATGTAACTGATGCTGCTTTTTGAAGAAAAATCTTTCCAATCGGTGTCGTATCCATCTAATTTGTATTGAAAAAGATTCGGGTCAGATTCAATATAATTATCAGTTGAAAAGCCAATCTCCAATAAGGTTTGTTTGTAATTGAGCGATATGCTTTTGGTGTAAGGCAATGCCTCTTTCAAGATTCGGGTATCATCATTGGCTTTTACTTTTTTGTTATTTACTTTTAGTTCAGAGAAATACATGTTAAAAGGTCGGTCTTTCACAATAATATCTTCCTCTTTAAGCGATGTTAAACCATTAATTCCGCCAATAATAAGTTCATCTTTATTCCGGTAGATACAACCATATTTCATGGACACAATAGGAAATCCATTTTGGGAATTGAAGTTAATGCTTTTCTTATTTTTTATATCAATAACTGATATTCCAGAGTTTGTTCCAGCTATCATAAGTCCATTACTTGTCTGAGAAAGGCAACTCACAAAATCGCCTTGCAAACCGCAGTTTGCATAGTTGTAAAAAATAAAATTATCTGAGGATTTATCCAACTTAGCTATTCCGTTTCCATACGTTGCAATCCAAATATTTTTTTCCTGGTCCTCAAAAATATCATAAATACTGATTGTGGAATTAAATTTATAAACCTTCTCTTTATTCGTTTTTAGATTTAAGACCTGAAGTTTATTGCTAAAATCACTTATCCATAAATTGTCCTGATTATCAACCCTAATACTCGAAATATAATAATCATTTGGATGAATAAATGTTATCTCTTTCGTTTGGCTATTCAATTTAAAGACTCCTGTGAATGTTGAGAAAAGGATGTCGTTTTTGAACGGTATAATTTTAATAATAATGTCCGAAACTTCAGGAAATACAGTTTTGCCATTCTTTGATACTGAATAAATAGTGAATTTTTTGCTTTTTAAGTCGAAAAAGCAAAGACCTTTCATAAAAGTGCCAATCCACAATCCGTCCTTTTGAGCATCATAGTAAATACTTTTTAAATAATTAGTTGAAATTCCACTGTTTTCGATATTGTAAAACCGACTCACTCCATTTTTTCTGTCATAAAAGTATAGCCCTTTATCAGAAGTACAAGCCCAAATATTATTCTGTTTATCTACTGTCAGATTAATAATGGATGTCCAAGTTGAATTATTAGAATCTACATCAATATTTGTAAATAGTTTAACATCTGTATTGAAGTAAGAAACTCCACCATAATATGTTCCTAACCAAATAGTTCCCTGTTTGTCTTTCATAAAACAACGCACATAAAGATTCCTGAGCCTCTGATCATTATCCTTAGAATTTCCATAATGTGAAATGTCTCCGGTGTTCGGGTCAAGTCTGTCTAATCCGAGCATAGTAGCTATCCACATCACACCCTTATTATCTTCTATCACGCAGGATATATGATTATTAATAAGCGTCTTGGCATTTTTGGAATCACTCATTAGGTGTGATATTTTACCACTACTTTCCAATTTAATCACTCCCAAGTTTCGAGTGCTGAACCATAGGTTTTTTTTGCTATCCTCAAAGATAGAAGAAATACGACTCGTTATATCAATGACTTTACGAAGGTTAGCTTTTTTATCAATCTTATACACACCCGATTCGAAAGTACCAACAAACATGTTGCCATCGGTAGTTTTAAAAAGATAAGATAAAAGTACTGATGAAGGAAAACTATAATATACGGACTCTTTCCCTTCTTTGTATTGAATTATTTGATTGTCGAGTATGGCGTAAACAGTATTATCATAGTAAAAAATATTGGAGACTGATTTATTTTTCAGCAGTTTAGTAGAAAAAATAGCATGATAACTTTCTTTACGGATGTCATATTCCAACACATTATCTCGCTGATTGAAATAAATAAGTCCGGCTTTGTTGCCACAGATAATATTATTAGAATAAATATGTCCCACCCTAGCAGTAAAATCAAGTGGGAAAACGTCCTCCGTTTTTATGCCATCATACCGTAGGAAACCCTCTGTAGTTGTTATCCATATTGTTCCATTTTCGTCCTGATAGAGCGAAGTGATGGTTGGATGAAAGAAACTCTCATTGATGGGCAAATGATTAAATTTAATTGTATTTGTTGATGCAACTAATGCAGCTGTACAAACTAAAAGCCATAAAATCAACGTATATTTTCGCATTGAATCAAATTTGGTTTAAATCAATACAAATATAAATGAAAATAATGAAATACAATTTCTTAAATAGAAGAATATGGATACTTGTACAATTTCATACATTGTTTTGTACAAAATTGAAAGTTTGGTATAAACAATATATTTATTTTTGTGGCTAAATGTCAACAATTATTATTTTAGTCTATGAAAAAAACAACTTTAAATTTTAACATTCTACCTATTCTATTTGGATTCTTTATTATGGGTTTTTGCGATGTAGTCGGAATAACCTCCGTACATGTTAAAGAAGATCTTTTAGGTGGGTTTAGTCCCGAATTTCGCGACACGCTTTCTAATTTGATACCAGTGGCATTGTTTTCCATGTTTCTTCTGTTTTCTGTTCCAACTGGAATTTTAATGAACAAAATTGGTCGAAAGAAAACAGTTTTGGTAAGCAATATTATCACATTTGCTGCCATGTTGATTCCATTGATTAAGTATGATTTTTTGATGACATTGATTGCATT
>JBBRTR010000027.1:0-26512 GCA_038244215.1 Bacteroidales bacterium | reverse complement strand
ATTATCGAGGATTAATAACATAGACAGAAAAATTGAAAAGGCCATTCTGAATTAAGGATGGCTTTTTTCGTTTCAGGATGTTTTATTTTTAGCATTTATATAGTTATTCTATAATTCCCCGGGAATAATCATACATCCCGGATATACTAATACCTGAAAATTCTGGAATTGGATTGGAGGCAGTCATAGTTTAAATCAATAATTTGTTTATTTCATTAAATATCAGTTAAAATCGCATTATCAGTAAAATAAATTTACATCTATTTTTTATGTTTGACGATTATTGCAATTGTTTAAACAGAATAGTCAAATGATTTTTTGTTTCCGATGGTATCAGATTTACAGATTTTATCATCTCTGTTTTCGACTGTCCACAGCGGGCACTAAAAAACTATATATCGAAATATTAACAATATTAATGTTTTTAAATATTTGAAATCCCGAAATTATATGGATTGCTGGTTATCAATGTATTAACTCTAGGATAATAGATTGCACTTTACCGCCAAATATGAATTTGTGGAAAGCATTTATAGCGTTAATAAATTATTGTAAAATATTTTACAATTCATGTATTACTTTTTTTACATTAGGTTATAAACTTATACTGCCGGCACTGTTTGCACCAACTCTCTCCACCGGAAACTCTATCTACTCTCCCTAGCCGTTTACTACCTTAAGCGGATTTAATTCACGGCATTATGGCAAAAGTGAACCGAAAAACAATAATCGTTCATTGAAAACAATTTTATGAATAGTATTTTATTACGAACCTGCAATCCGAAATACAAACTATTCTGGTGACCAATCCTATCACGATGAGGTCTCCTACAGCTTCCTCTTCCGATACCAACTTGATCTGCTTACCCTACCCGACCTTCTACCATTGCTGCCCAGTTTGACAAAATCTGGGCAGTAATTTCTTGTTGCGATTTTTTTTTTAAAAAACTCAAAGTACCGCATTCAAATACCAAAGACTCTTTCGGCGTAATCCAAAAACAACATTACATCATTAACCCAAATAATAGAATTGATAATGGCAGCTATAAAATGTAGTGCTTTCAGTTTCTCTCCTTTATTTATAAGAAGGAAAGCGACTGCTCTACATTACTGTTTTCTTCTATTAGCTGGAATAACTGGTGCAACCCTTTTTCCCTTTTTCCCAGTTCAATACTTTGTAATGACTGGTGCTGTCATATTTGGTCTGCTTTCGAAAATAATGAATTTCAGCAATACAAATAATTTTTTTCGGATACATATAAAAAGTTACCGCTATGAAGAGTAAGTTTTTATATATATTCCTATTGATATTTATACAGTTTAAAGTTGTAGCGCAAATTACTCCGTCCGGTAATATTGTATGTCCGAGTCAAAATGTAACTTATGGCTCATCAACAACATATAGCACTTACAAGTGGATCGTTGTGGGTGGAACTCCTTCAAGCAGCACATCATCAACTATCAATGTTACCTGGGGAACAGCTAATCGCGGAAGTATTAGCCTGGAGGGATTTAATCTCGGTATTTCTCAGGGCGTACAAACCCAAAAAATTTATATTAATCAACAGGCAATCTACACTCCAACACCTAACCCTGCTATTTTCGCAGGGCAGTCAGTTGACATAGGTTTAACTTTCGCAAATAAATCAATAAAGCTTAACGGATCAACTGATTATGTAGGGATAGCCAATTCAAATTTAATCAATCTCGGTGTTACCGATTACCGGACTGTAATGCTTTGGTTTAAAGCCAATGATATTACAACACGACAGGTGTTGTACAATGAAGGTGGCGGCAGTAATGGCTTTTCGATGTATATTGAAGGTGGCAAAGTGTATTGTTTGGCCTGGGAAGGCGGTAACGGCGGAGTTTGGAATGCACCCAATGCAAGCATTGTTACTGGTCAATGGTATCACATAGCCTTTGTATTCGACAAAGATGCTACAGATGGTTATCATTTCAAAGGATACTTGAATGGTGTGAATATAGGCCAGTTTAACGAGGGTAGCAAAGCTGACAATGGAATGTCATCTCACTCGGGACCGGTTGCCATCGGTTCCAATTCAAATATCCGTTTTCTGAATAATTCAACTAGTGCCAATAATTATTTCAATGGTAAAATTGATGGTTTTAAACTTTGGAACAGGTCGTTAACACAACCTGAAATAGCAATTGAAAAAGATCACATGCTCAATCCACCTGTTGTGGATGCTGATTTAGATGTGTATATTAATTTTGACAATTCAGTGCTTGATCTTTCCAATTCGAGCAGTGCTGAAGACGGTGCTATCTACGGCACGCCGACTTACGATGACGAATCGCCATTGAACCCTGACATTTTATGGACACCAGGCAATGCCACCGCATCAAGCATTCATATCAGTCCAACAACAAACACAAGCTATACCTACACACTTACCGAAAAATTATCGAATAGTTGTGTTCAAACAGGTAGTATTGATGTTTATGTAACAATTCCGAATGATAAAGATGGTGATGGCATCGCTGATATTTTTGACCTGGATGCTGATAATGATGGTATTTTAGATGCGATTGAAAACAATTGTCTTCCTGTTGCAGGATTTGATGCGCATTGGTCGTTAAATAATTCTACCGCAGATGTTTCAGGAAATAACTATAATGCCCAAAGCGGAAGTAATGTTAGTTTCTCTACTGTAAGTAAGGAAGGAACTCATTCGGCTTCATTTAATGGCACTTCTGATTATATTCAATATAGCGATGGCACTTTTTTAAACCAGGCAATTACCTATTTTACCTATTCATTGTGGATTAAACCCACTGCTCTTTCAGGTATTCAAACTTTATTCGAAGAAGGAGGAACCACAAACGGCATAGCAGCCCGGCTAAATGGGAATATGCTTGAAGCTGCGGTACGTGAAGGCAGCACGCAATTAAATACGCCAACTTTTACTTTTCCCAATGATGGATTGTGGCATCACATTGCATTGACCTATAATAACGGTGATGTGATTTTATATCTGGATGGCACACCAACGACTACCTTATCAACTGGTTTTGACCAATTAGCCGGACATAGTGATGTTCAGCATTACGGATATTCGAATGGTGGCGCTTTTGGTGCTTCTTCAGCCAATTATTTTGGAGGATTAATGGATGATATTTCGCATTACCCGATTGCTTTATCACAAGCTCAGATAAATAAGTTAGTTCTGGGATGCGATAGTGATAACGATGGGATTCCAAATAATTTAGACACAGATAGTGACAACGACGGTTGTTCGGATGCTAATGAAGCCTATGGTGCTTTAGTTGACACCAATGGCGACGGAACTTATGGAGGCATAACCGGTTCTCCCCAGGTTGATGCCTCAGGAAAAGTTCTGGCAGCTTCGTATGCTACCCCTGCAACTACTTCGGGTGGCAAATACACATTTCAACAAGGTGTATTTGTTGCAGTATCAACTGCAACTGTTAACCAAAGTGTTTGTGTCGGACAAAATGCCGGTTTTTCGGCAGCAGCTACGGCAACTATTCTGACAACAAATCCGGCAACTACTGCCAATACAAATGTTGGTTATCAATGGCGGGTTAGCATCAATAATGGCATTTCTTATTCCGACATTTCAGGTGAGTCAGGCACTGTAGTGAGTGGTGCTACGGTATCATTAGCATTTGCAAATGTAACAGCCGACATGTCGGGAAACCGATACCGGGTAAAATTTAGCAACGAAGCCAATATTTGTGGAACGAATTCTACTGCAATATTAACAGTAAATGATATTCCTTCCATCACCGGAACAACCAATGCTTCAAGTTGCGGTACCGGAAGTGTTGTGTTAAGATCTGCGGCTTCTGCCGGAACAATCAATTGGTATGCAGCGCCAACCGGGGGAGTCTCTTTAGGTACTGGAATCAGTTTTATTACACCGGTATTGTCTGCAACAACTTCGTATTGGGTAGCTGCAACCAACAATAGTTGTACTACAGCTTCCCGCACTCAGGTAACAGCCACAATAAGTACAGGCGTAGTTGAAGTTTCGGCTAACGCCGGAACTACTTTTGGCTGTTATTCTACATTAAAAGCGGCTTTTGATAAAATTAACGATGGTACTCATCAAGGCACTATATCTATATTTTTAAGAGGGAATACTGCCGAAACAGCTACTTGCTTGTTATACAACTCCGGGAATACTAGTGGTGCATTATACAACAAGGTTACTATCTATCCAACCTTGCCTAATTTAAAAATTGAGGGAAATTTTAGTGGCCCGCTAATCAATTTAAATGGAGCAGACAGCACTACTATTGATGGCAGGGTTAATCAAATTGGAAGCGCCAGTTTAACATTATCAAACACAAATACCGCTGGACAGATTCTTCAGTTTATAACCGATGCCACTTCAAATACTATCAGGTATTGTACAATCCAGGGAGTAACTACCTCTGCTGCGGGCGGTCTGGTGGTTTTTGGAATAGGCGATGTAATTGGTAATGATAATAATACCATTGAATATTGCGATATTCGCGATGGAGCAACAACACCTGCCAATGCCATTTATTCAGCTGGCTCCTCGGTTACTGCCGACAATAATAATAATACAATTTCAAACAATAACATTTATAACTACTTCAGTGCCACTGTATCTTCAAGCGGTATTTATCTGGCTTCGAACAGTTCGGCATGGACTATTACTGGAAATAAATTTTACCAGACAGCAACGCGAACTACCACAACAACATCATTAACACATAGAGCAATCAATATTGCAACTGCTTCGGGTATAAATTATACTATCAGCAATAACATAATTGGTTTTGCAAATACGGCAGGAACAGGTACAACAGCTTATAACGGACAGTCTACATCCTATAGAGCCATTGAACTTACGGCCGGTACTACGGGCACTTCCAGTGTACAGGGTAATACAATCAGCAATATCAATTTTTCTACAACAACAAATACATCAACATTAGCAGGAATTTTTTCAGGGATTTCCATATTGGCCGGAAATGTGAATATTGGAACAACTTCCGGCAATACTATCGGTTCAACATCGGGTAATAGTGCTATTCAGGTTTCATCAACTACATCGCTTGGATTGATAAATGGAATATATGCTTCTTCGACCGGAACTGTTGAAATCAAAAATAATACTATTGGTTCGATCAGTACAAATGCTGCAGCTACTATCGGTTTTACTTTCAATGGGATTTATACGACTGGAACAGGAGGTAATTTTAACATTGCATCAAATGTTGCAGGAAGTGCAACTACCTCAAATTCTGTCAGTATCGGTGACGGCTCTACCACTACACCGGTTTGTACATTGCGTGGTATTTATAATACAGCATCGGGTATCATTTCAATATCTGGCAATACTGTTCAAAACTGCACGGTAAATGGAACGGGTGCATCAGTTTTGTATGGTATCATCAACAGTGGTGGTTCCGGAACATTGGAAATCAGCAACAATAACGTTATTTCATGTGCCAATACCGGAACGGGTATTTTTGTAGGGATTACCAATTCTGCAGTTGTTTCAACTGCCAATTTAAATAACAACATTATAAGAAACTTCTCGAAATCGGCTACAGCAGGTACTTTTACTGCGATATCCAATACCGGAGCAGCACTTTCGGCTATCAATATCAATGGCAATAAATTGGGAAATTCTACCGGAGGCTTAATTACTTACTCAGATGCCAATTCTGCGGCACTGATAGGAATAAGCAACTCGGGCGGGGCAGCCAGTTGCGAGCTTTCCATTCAAAATAATGACATCCGTGGCATTGATTATACAGGTGCTGCAGGAACTAATGCCCATACCTATATTGTTAATTCAGCTACAACTCTTAAACAAACAATCAGTAATAATACATTCACTAATCTGAATGTAAATACGAACGGAGCTATCATTTTTATACAAAATTCCATATTAATGCCGGCAAATGGAATACAAAATATTGACAACAATAAAATTGTGAATGCTTTTGTCCGAAATGCTGCAAGTACTGCCGGAGCAATAACTCTATTTACCAGTTCGGCAGCCACAAACAACACCAACGTAACAGTTAGCAATAATAACAATGACTTTTCAAATATTACTGTAAGTGGAGCGGCAACTATTTCAGGTTGGATTAATCAGGATGCCGGAACGGGTAATGTGGACAAAACCATTTACAATAATAAATTTGAAAATTGGACGGGCGGCTCAGGAACAATAACAGCTCTAAATGTAAGTATTGTTAGTGAAACAAATAAAGTATATGCTAATTCGATCCAAAACATCAGCAACAGTCAGATAATTTATGGAATTACTTGTGCTGGAAACGAAAAGATTTATTTAAACACAATTAATAACCTGAACTCAACAGGAGGCGGTGCAACGGCACAAATTTCCGGTATAAATGTAACTGCCGGAAATATAAAAAGCATCTACCAAAACACGATTTCTAACCTTACCGGGAATTCGTTTACAACTGGTTCGGTTCGTGGTATACTGATTTCTGCGGTGAATACAGTGAATGTTTATGAAAATAAAATATTTGGAATCTCAGCCAATGCGAACACTATTGGTACTGTGTCTGGAATTTGGGTGACTGGTGGTTCTACGGTAAATATAGACCGCAATAAGATTTACGATTTATCCTCTTCAAGTGCTTCAATTACAACAACAAGTGGTGTAACTGGTTGTGTATATGGCATCCAGGTTTCGGGAAATACAACATCATTAAATACTTCAATCAGTAATAACCTTATTGGGGATTTAAGAGTTACAGCTTCCAGTGGCACTGATTTAATCAGGGGAATTGGTTTAATTTCAACGGGAGCTACTTCCACGCATAATATATATTACAACTCAATATATCTTAATGCGCCTGCATCTGCCGGTACTAACTTTGGGACAAGCGGTATTTATCACGCTGCAAGCACAGTGCCTGCCACTGCAACGCTTAATCTAAACAATAATATAATTATCAACCTTTCAACACCAAAGGGAACCGGAACAACTGTAGCCTACCGTCGAAGTGTAGGAACTGCCAATACATTAAGGAATTATGCTTCTACTTCGAAAAACAACTTGTTTTATGCCGGAACTCCGGGTGCTACCAGGTTAATTTACTCCGATGGAACAAGTACAGCTCAGACATTAGCTCAGTTTAAAAATGGAATTTTCACAGCGGGTACCATTGCTCCCCGTGATCAGGTTTCGGTAAGTGAAAACCTAAATTTTATTAGTACTACCGGATCAAGTAATAATTTTTTAAAAGTAAACACCACAATACCAACTCAAATTGAAAGTGGAGCCGTAAATATCCCCGATTATACTCTGGATTTCTTAGGGGTTATTCGTCAGGGTAATCCTGGTTATGCCGGTACAAGTACAACCGGTCCGGATATAGGTGCATACGAAAATGAATATGTACCAACAGATCAGTCTCCTCCATCAATAACTTATGTTCCAATAACTAACAATTCCTGTTTAAGTAATAAAACCGTTACAGCTACCATTTCGGATGCTAGCGGTGTAAATGTTACTGCCGGAACACGACCACGTATTTATTTTAAAAAACTGACTAACAACAATGTATTGCCTGCAACCAATACTAATACATCCATAGGGTGGAAATATACTGAAACCAGCGACATCTCAAATCCGTTCACATTCACTATTGATTACAATTTAATATTTGGAGGTGTAACTACAGGAGATGTAATTCAGTATTTTATTACTGCCCAGGATATTGTTGATCCTTCGCCTTATGTAGGTATCAATACAGGAGTTTTTGCCGCAACACCCTCCAGTGCAGCCTTAACCTCCGCAGCTTTTCCAATTGGCGGAACTACAAACAGTTTTACTATTCTTGCCGGATTGAGCGGTACAGTAACCATAGGTAACGGAGGTACATATACAACATTAACCGGAACAGGCGGGTTATTCGAAGCTATTAATACCAATGGATTAGCAGGTAATCTAACTGCCAATATAATCAGTGATATTACGGTTTCAGGAGCTACATCCTTAAATGCGATCAGTTATGGTTGTGCCGCTTATTACACCCTTACAATTTCTCCCGGCGGAGGTGCAAGAACCTTATCAGGAAATGTTTCCGGTAGTCCGTTACTTAATTTTAATGGTGCTGATTATGTTGTAATTGATGGGTTAAACACAGGCGGAAACTCTTTAACTATTTCGAATACAAGCACAGCAGCTACTGCAGGTACAAGCACCATTCGTTTTTTGAATGATGCTACCAACAATATAGTACGAAACTGTACTATAGAAGGTTCATCTTCGCTCGTTACAAGTGGTACAGTTTTCTTCTCTACAGGAGCTTCCACCGGAAATGATAACAATACAATTTCCAATAATACAATAAAGGCAGCGGGAACTGATACACCTGCCAATGCCATCTACTCTGCAGGAACATCTGTATTGGTTGACAATAGTGAGATCACCATCAATAATAATAATATCCAGGATTATTACAACCCGGCATTAGCTTCAAACGGCATCTACATTGCTTCGAATAGTTCAGCATGGACAATTACAAACAATAAACTCTTTCAAACTTCTACGCGAACCGCTACTGTTGGAAATATACACCGTGGAATCAATATAATAACTGCATTAGGTGTTGATTATACTATAAGCAATAACACGATTGGTTATACAAATGTAGCATCCACAGGTACAACAGTTTACGATGGAGCTTTAAACAACCGTTTCTACCCTATACAAATCACTGTAGGTATTCTGTCTACATCAAATATTCAGGGAAATAAGATTGCAGGTATTAATCTTTCGAATACAGTAGGAACTGCCATTACAGCTGCTCCTGGGATTTTTACGGGGATTTCGGTATTGGCAGGTAAAGTAGATATTGGGACTACCACAGGAAATACGATTGGAGAAACCACCGGTAACGGTTCGATTACAATTAGCTCCAGCATAACAGGAAATTACATTGCCGGTATTCACACTACATCGACCGGTATTGTAAATATTCAAAACAATAAAATTGGCTCTATCAGTACCGGAGGTGTGGCTACTATTGGTTACACGTTCCACGGAATAAATACAGTAGGTGGAGGACAATATACTGTTACAGATAATAGTATTGGAAGTATTACAACTCCGAATTCAATTTCAATAGGTACTTCTGGTTTAACCACAACCGGTGTGTGCACGCTCAATGGAATTTACAACCTTGCAACAGGTGGAGTGACAATTAATAATAATACCATTCAAAATGTTGCGTCTTATGGTACATCAGGTTCTGTTTTAACTGGTATTCTGAATAGTGGCATATCAGGAATAGTATCCATAACCAATAATAATATTATTGCCGCAACCACAACAGGAACCGGATTATTAACAGGAATTTCTAATACCGCCGGAGCAACTGTTTTAACTATTGCTACCAATAAAATTAGAAACTTAACTAAAACTATTGCTACTGGTGCTGTTACGGCTATATCAAACACGGGTGCTGTTTTAGCTACAATTACCATCGATGGCAATCAATTAGGAAATACAAGTGGTGATTTGATTAATTATTCGGTTGCGAACACAAGTACATTAACTGGTATTAGTAATACTGCCGGTTCTGCCAATTGTGCCGTATCCATTCAAAATAACGATATCAAAGGTATCACTTATGATGTTGCAAGCACAAACGCCAATACCTATATAATCAATTCTGCAGCTACTTTATCTCAAAATATAAGTGGAAATACTTTTACGGCATTAAATGTGAACACTACTGGTGCAATTGTTTTTATTTCCAACAGTGTGATAATGCCTGTAAATGGCGTACAAAATGTAAACAACAATAGCATTGTAACATCCTTTACACGTATTCCGGCGAGTGGTGCTATCACCCTGTTTACAAGTGCAGCGGCTACAAATAACAGCAACGTTACGGTAACAAACAATGGTAATAATTTTTCGAACATTACTGTTAGCGGTGCAGCCACAATAGCTGGTTGGTTGAATACTGATGCGGGTGTAGGGCTGGTAACTAAAACCATTTCTGGAAATACGTTCAGTAATTGGACAGGAGGAACAGGTATTATCACAGCAATGAACGTGAATATTGCCAGCACTGCAAATGCTACTTATTCAAATACTATCAGCAATATATCAAGTGTCGGAAATATTTATGGAATTATTACCGGTGCCGGGAATGACAATATATATTCAAATACAATTAATAACCTGGTTTCAAGCGGAACTGTCGCATCCGTTGTGAATGGAATTGCCATTACTACAACCGGCATCAGTAAAAACATTTATCAAAATACAATTTACAATCTGCAGGCCAATAATATAACTACGGGAAGTGTAAGTGGAATTGCTGTAACAGGTGGCTCCAATAATAGTATATACCGTAATAAAATTTATGATATTTCTTCATCGGGTACAGGTATCACATCCGGAACAGTCAACGGAATATTAATTTCTGGTACTGTTGCTGACCTGATTACGACTATTCATAACAACCGAATAGGAAACTTATCTGCTCCTGCAGCTAATGTCATCAATAACGTTAGAGGAATTAGTATTGCTAATACAGGACTGCGGTCTGCCACCAATGTGTATTTTAATACTGTATACATTAATACCAGTTCAACAGGTACAAATTTTGGTTCCTCAGGTATCTATCATGTTGCCAGTGCCATATTAAGTACGGGTTCTTTAAACTTAAGGAACAACATCATTGTCAATTTATCTGCTCCAAACGGGACAGGACTCACCGTTGCTTTCCGTCAAAGTTCGGGAACAGCCAGTGTACTCAAAAATTATAATACGCTATCAAACAACAATTTATTTTATGCGGGTGTACCAGCTGCCACTAATTTAATTTATTCAAACGGTGTGAATTCGGCCATTGATATTGCAGCGTATAAAGCGGGAAATTTCACGGCAGGAATAATTAGTCCACGAGATCAACTTTCTATTTCGGAAAATCCACAATTTATAAGTACAGTCGGATCAAGTCCTGATTTTCTAAAGATAAGTGATGCTGATATTACTTTTATCGAAAGTGGAGCTGTTAATATTTCCGGAATCACAACCGATTTTGACGGACTCATACGTGCTGGTAACCCGGGTTACCCTGTTCAGGTGAACGGAGCAGGTACAGCGCCTGATATAGGTTCCGAAGAATTTGACGGGAAATTGCCTAATGTAACTGTTGCCGGTGCCAATACTTTAAGCAACGGAAGTTACGCCAAAGTTGCCGGTGCTTTTACCGCTATTAATGCGTACGATCAAACCGCGAAAGACATAGTTGTAACAATAATCGGGAATACGTCTGAAAACACAACTGCCACACTGAACCAGGGAGCATGGACTTCGTTAAAAGTTTATCCGACAAAAACCGGATTATCAATTTCGGGAAACATCGCCGGAAACCCGGTTATCAACCTGGATGGTGCCGACAATGTTACAATTGATGGCAGAGTAAATCAAACCGGTTCAACCAAAAGTTTGAGTATTATCAATAGCAGTACTTCGGCCAATGCCGGAACTTCAAGCATTCATTTTAGTAATTCCGCCGAATTCAACACTTTAAAATACCTGAATATTTATGGTTCATCCATAAGTGTAACCGATGGAATTATTGTTTTTGCTTCCTCAGCCTCTGGTAACGGGAATGACAATAACATTATTGAGTACTGTGCTGTTAGCAATGTCAATGGAAACAGGCCGGTAAATTCAATCTATTCCTTAGGCTCTTTGGGCAGCGATAATAGCACAAATACGATACGATACACTACTGTTTCTGACTTTATAAATAACACTGCTTCTTCCAATGGTATTAACCTGGGTGCTCATTCATCAGCCTGGACACTTACCAACAATAGTTTTTATGAAACAACCAATTTTATTCCCGCAGTTGGTACATTTGTTTATACTGCAATTTCAATTGATAATACTACGGGAAACAATTTCACGGTTTCGAATAACTATATCGGTGGGAAATCAGCTTTATGCGCAGGCGATGCATGGAATGTGAATGCAAATACCAATCATAGCTTCAGAGCAATTTACCTGAATGTTGGAACAGTTGCTGCAAGTTCAGTGCAATCCAATACCATCCGAAACTTCCTCTATACCACCTCATCAGTTATTCCCTGGAGGGCTATTGATGTGAACGCGGGAAATGTAAATATCGGCACCGTTACAGGCAATATTATTGGTGCCTCTGCAAGTACTTCTTCTATTTCGGTTACAAGTACTTCGAATGCTCAAACCTATGGTATATATGTTGGCAGTGCAGGAGCTATTTATATTTCAAAAAATAACATAGGCTCCATAGCAGTTTATGGAAACAGCACTAACGTTTCGCATAGTTTCGCAGGAATTTATAAAAAACCGGGCATTGCAGGCGCAATGACTGTAAGCTATAATGTGATTGGAAGCACAACAACAACCAACAGTATCTCGGCTGCCTCTACAGCATCCACTGCAAGTGTGGGGCAGAACCTGATAGGGATATTTAATGAATCTACAGGAACAAATTCGACATCGTATAATACCATAGTGAATCTCAATAATTCCTATGATGGCACAAATGATTCGCGAACCGCAGGTATTTATGCCACAGCAGGCTCATCCACGCTTACAAAAAACACCATATACAATCTTTCGAGTGCTGCCGCAGGTACTGGTACAGGAACCGTAAGCGGGGTGGAAATGAACGGCACTAATGCTACAAATACAGTTACCGAAACTGTTATATACAACCTGTCGAATACCAATACAGGTTTTGCCGGTTCTATTACAGGTATTTATTTTACAGGTGGAACAGGCGCCAACTTAGTCAACCGTAATTTTATCCGAAGTTTATCGGTGCATGCAAGCTCAACCAATGCAAGTATTTACGGTATTCGTATGATACAGGGTACTACTACCTTTGCCAACAATATCATTAGTCTGGGTGGAAATACAGCCACCACCATTTATGGTATCTACAGTAGTGGAGCAAGTGGCAGTAATTCGAGTGTTTATTTCAATACGGTTTATATTAGCGGTACACCTGGCTCCGGCATAACCAACAAGTCTTATGCATTTTACGAAGCAGCAAACGCTAATACCCGCGATTTGAGAAACAATATTTTCTCCAATTTCAGATCAACAACCGGAGGCAGCAGCTTACATTATGCTCTTTATCTCAACTATTCGGGGGTGGCTAATCTTACACTGGATTACAATAATTACTGGGCATCCGGAGTAGGTGGAATAATAGGCTATTATAATGGAACCGATGTTAATACAGTTCCTGTTGTAAGTTTAAAAGACGCAAACAGCATAAAAGGAGATCCTGTTTTTGCCAATGGAGGAGGAATAGCGGCCAGTGATTATAAGGTTACGACATCTTCGGCAGGTACAACGGGTACGGGTATTGCGCTCGATTATGCTCAAACTGCGCGTGGCGTACCACCAAGTATGGGAGCCTGGGAATACAATACCAACAGTTGGCTTGGAACTGTAAGTACCGACTTTAACAATCCTGCAAACTGGTCGGCGGGCGCTGTTCCCCTTGAAGAAGCCTCCATAGTTTTTGCTGCCACTCCCTTGAGGGATTGTATTTTAGATCAGGACAGAACTGTAGGAAATATTGTAAATAATCAACCAACATATAAATTCAATATTAATGGAAAACAATTAACGGTTCAGGGTGGCCTTTATCTCACTGCCGGTGGACAAATAGATGCTACTGCTGCAGGTTCGGCTTTGGTTTTCGAAGGTGATGAGGCACAAACCATACCCGATGGGGCATTTGTAAGTAATGTGATTCCAAATCTGATTGTCAATAATATTTATGGCGTTACTACCAACAGTGACCTCTCCATTACAGAGATTTTAAATTTAGCTGTTCCAAACCCATCCGATACCAAAGGATGTCTCGAAACGGGCACAAAAACCATTACGATGGGATCTAATGCCGTTACAACAGGGGATGGAGATGCAACGGGTATTGTAAGTCGTACAATTATTGCTGCCAATAAAATCTATACGTTTGGAAATCAAGATGCCACTGTATATTTTGCAAATACAGGTACTTTACCTACGTCGGTGAGTGTTAAAATGACTATTGGAATTGCGCCTACCTGGAAACCCGGAGCAGTAAACAGAGTTTACGATATAATTCAAACCGGAGCCAATCCTTTAAACCCTACAAATGCAACCATAACATCTGCTTATCTCGATTCGGAACTTAATGGAAATAATGAAGAGAGACTGGTAAACATTTCCTACAGGAATCCTCCGGGTATGCTTTTCGAACACGGTCGTGCCAGTATCGACACTATTGAAAATTGGTTGAAGCTTACTAATGTCAATATGGCTTTCTTTCCATCAGCTTTTGGAAGTTTACAAATTGGTATAGATGAAGCTGTGTTGGAAACTCTAACCTGGAATGGCTCGGCGAGTACATCATGGACAACAGTAAACAACTGGACACCCATGGGCGCCCCATCCGATTTTGTGAATATCATTATTCCTGATGCTGCTACCACAGCAAACGATCCTGTGATTCCGCCTGCAACAACAATTAAATCGTTAAAGTTGATGAGCGGAAGTATCTTAAACTCAATGCCCGATGCACAAATGACAATAGTGAGCGGAGCTAATGCATGGGTAAATGAAGGCGGAACTTTGAATCCGAATACCAGTACAGTTATCTTCACCGGCGATTCTGCTGATATTTCGGGAGCTACGAGCTTTTACAATGTAAAGATTGAAAGCGGTGCAAAATTAATCATGAAAGAGGGCAGCACGATGCGGATAGTTGGAGTAATGAACAATATTGGTATCTGGCAAACAACAACAGGCGGAAATACTTCAGTAGAATACAATGGTGGAGACCAAACCGTTGTAGTTCCAAACCCCTCCACCAATCGGTATTCTAATCTAATACTCAGTGGCAGTGGTGTAAAAACCATGCCATCGCTTATTTTATCCGTTTTGGGCGATTTAACATTATCGGGTAGTGCGTCGGCTACTGCATTAAATAATCTGGTAATAGGAGGCAATTTAACGATAGGTGCTAATGCTGCTTTTAACGCAAATGCAAAAACTCATACTATAGGAGGCAATCTTGTTCATGATGGTAGTTTTTTATGCTTTGGAAGTGTTTTTATGTTTACGGGGATTTCTTCAGCTCAATCGATTTCCGGCGCTGGTTCTTCAACTAATTTTTGCAATGTCATTATTTTAAATCCAATGGGTGTTAATTGCACTAAAAATATAGCCATAAACACCACGCTGGATTTACAGGCTGATAACCCTACCGATTTTATTGGCAGCCTGAACATGGATATCAATACCACTCTGACGTTAAATCAAAATGCTGTAACCACTGGTCCTGGCGACGTTACCGGTATTGTTAAACGGGCGCATACTTTCGTTACTGATCAGCCTTATACATTTGGAAACAGAAATACCATACTGACCTTTAGTGCCGACGGAACAAAACCAACCGAAGTGAGTATAAAAACCAGTATTGGCAATGCTCCGTTATGGAAACCAACCGCAATCAAAAGGATTTATGACTTTTCGCAATCAGGTGGAAGTGGAAATTTTGTAAATGTACAGGTAAACTACCTGGATACAGAATTAAATGGTGCTCAATCAGACGAGATTGTTTATTTTGGGGCTTCCGGCTTCCCTACTCCGACGGTGGTCGAATGGGGGTTTTCTGAGCGCGATGAAAATAATTATTGGTTGTTACTAAGCAATGTTAATGTTGCTCTTTGGCCAACAGCATTCGGACAAATGGAAATTACATTGGCCGAAACACAACATCCCACGCTTACCTGGAATGGATCACAATCCACCGACTGGAATAATGTTTATAACTGGACACCATTGGGTTTCCCAAATAAATTTTCGAGGTTGATTATCCCTGATGCCACTACTACTGCTAACGATGCTCTTCTCCCTTTAAACGCGGAAGCACACCAACTGATTATTCAGAATAAAGGTATTTTAAATTCCATCCCGGGAGCAGGATTCCGTTTGTATAATCCTGATGGAGATATAGTATGGCAAAATAATGGAGGCACTTTTAATGCCGGGACCAGCATCGTTGAATTCAGTGACCTCAGCCAGAGAATCTCCGGAAGTACTGATTTTTATAATGTAAGCATTCTTACGGATGCCACGTTAACGCCTGAAACCGGTACCCGGATCGGGATAGCCGGTATCTTAGTTAACGACGGAACACTTAATGCTACCGCCAACAGCAATACTATTGAGTACAATGGCACGGCACAAACAATCATTTTACCTAATGGTGTTATCCCTGGTTACTACAGCCTTACACTCAGCGGAAACGGTATAAAAACATTGCCTCCAACTATTATGCACTATTATGGTAATTTATCCGTTCAGGGAACTGCCCAGGCAACCTTTCCCGACGATGTAACAATTGACGGCTCACTATCAATAGGAAGCAATGCGATATTAAATACAGATGATAATTACATTACAATTGGAGGCAATATCATTCATAACGGTTCATTTAATATCGGTTCCTCCACCATCGAACTTGCAGGCAATGCGGCACAATTAATCAGCGGTACTGCGTCTTCTACGGTTTTCAACGCTCTATTAATACATCAGTCTTACGGGGTTAATAGCACTAAAAACATAACAGTAAATAGTCAGTTGGATTTGCTATACGCCAATCCTGCTGCTACTTATGGACTTTTAAATATGAACACCTATACCCTCGACAGGGGTCCGTTAGGTTATACTACAGGGCCCGGTGATGTAACCGGTATTATCAGGAGAACCACCATTATTGCAAATACTATCTATTCTTTTGGTAATAGAAATGCTACAATAACCTTCAATAATGCTGGCACCATTCCAACTGAGATCAGCGTAAGAGTCAGTATAGGAACGGCTCCGGCCTGGCGACCAGGTGCTGTTAAACGTGTTTATGAATTTATACAAAGCGGTGCTAACCCATTGGATCCGACGCAGGCAACCATACATTCAGCCTATCTTGACTCAGAGCTTAATGGAAATGAAGAAACCAGGCTTGTTAACTTTTCGTACCGTACACCACCCGGAATGTTGCTTGAGCATGGCCGTTCGGCAAACAATACTACGGAAAACTGGCTTGAACTCTCCAATGTTAACATGGCATTTTTCCCCTCAGTTTTTGGTTCAGTATATATAACTATGGACGAATCGGAAATTGAAAACCTGACATGGAACGGATCAATAAGCAGTTCCTGGACTACGGTTGACAACTGGACACCCAATGGCTCGCCTTCATCATCAGTAAATGTTACCATCCCCGATGTTTCAGGGTTTAATTTTACACCTTACCTTAATTACACCTCCGAAGTGAAAACCATGACTATTCAATCGGGTGGTGTATTAAATTCAATCAGCGGATCAACCTTAAATGTGTATGGTGGCATAGGTGCGTGGAGCAATAACGGCACATTTAATCCAGCCAACACTACTGTAATTTTCAACAGCAGTGAGTCAACCATAGCCGGCACAACCAATTTCCAGCAACTCAGCATTGCCTCCGCTGCAGCGCTTACTCCACTATCCGGAAACATCATGCGTATCGCAGATGTTTTAACCAACAACGGAATTTTACATGCTGCCGCAAACAGCAATAGCATCGAATACAATGGCTCCAATCAAACAGTGATTATTCCCAATGGTACAATACCCGGATACTATAGCCTGACACTCAGTGGCAGCGGTACCAAAACAATGCCTGCTGCCGTATCAAGTATTTTGGGTGATTTTTCACTTTCGGGCACGGCAAGTGCAACCGCAACAGTTAGTTTAACCATCGGTGGTACACTTTCGGTTGGTTCCACAGCATCGTTTACAACCGGTGCTTATACGCACAGCATCGGCGGCAACTTCGTCAATGACGGAGGTTTCACAGCTTCCGCCAGCAACACCATTGTAATGAATGGTACCGGCGCACAAACCATTGGCGGAACGGTTGCTCCATTGCTGAAAAATCTTACTATAACCAATACAGGAGGTACAGTTACAGCTACTACAAGTTTAGATTGCAATGGCAATTTTACTAATTCAGGTGTTTTGGATTTGACCAATCACATACTTACTGTAAGCAACACCATAAACAATATCGGTACTTTACTTACGGCTGTTCCTGCATTGCAAAGCTTAACGCCAATTCCATCCGGTAAAACCTGGGGCGGAACAGTTGTATATAATGCATTAGCGGTTCAAACAGTAGTGCCTGGGAATTACACGAACTTAACACTTAAAGGTAGTGATACAAAAACAATACCGATATCTATTGCAACAATTTCAGGTAGTTTATCATTAAATGAAAGTGCAAATACTACCACTTCGTCAGATTTAATTATTGGTGCCAATCTTAATATAACAAATACTGCAATATTAACTGTTTCGGCTGGCAAACAACTTACCGTAACCGGGATTACTTCAAATACAACAGGAAATGCAGGACTTATTTTAAAATCGGATATCACAGGCACATCTTCTTTATTGCACAATTCGAACAATGTTCCTGCTACTGTCGAAAGATATATCAGCGGCGCTGCCGAAGCATGGCATTTCATTTCGTCACCGATATCAACACAATCCATTAGCGGTTCCTGGCTGCCTTCGGGTACATACGGTAATGGTACCGGGTACGATTTATATGCATGGAACGAACCCACCAACTGCTGGATTTATAAACTAAATACTACTTCCACAGTTAACTGGAACACCATACATCCGGGAAGTAATTTCGTGGTGGGTCGTGGGTATCTTTATTCCGTGCAGGCTTTAAATCCAACAAAAACCTTTACCGGAAATCTGAACAACGGAACCTTTAGCATACCAATTTCAACTGCCGGCACAGATGCCACACTTAAAGGGTTCAACCTGGTTGGAAATCCTTACCCGTCATCGGTAGACTGGACTGCTTCATCCGGCTGGTCAAGGTCTGATTTAACCGCAAGTGACATCGGTTACGATATGTGGATATGGAACCCGACTGCGAAAAATTACGGAGTATGTAATTCGGCTACAGGTTTTGGTACGAATGGCGTAACTCAATATATTGCTCCTATGCAAGGCTTTTTTGTGCAGGCTGCTACTGCCGGAAGTCTTGGTATGGATAACAATATTCGCACCCACGGTGGCGCTGGTAACTGGTTTAAAAAAGCAGCAATTGATCAGGTTGAGGTAAGCCTTAAAATAATATCGGAAACCGATAATACCTCAGATGAAGCTTTGTTGTTGTTTGGCTCCCAGGTAAATGAAACAGGCGCAGCCAAATTATTCAGCCATGTGTTAACGGCCCCAAGCCTTTACTTGCATTCCGGCGGCAACGAATACTCGGTAAGGTATCTTACCGATACATTGAATAATCCAACCGTACCCGTGATGTTTAAACCAGGACAGGATGGGACGTATACTATCAGCTGTAATTTTAAAGTAAATGAATTTGATTTGGTTACTCTCGAAGACCGGCAGATGCAATACAGCCAGGATATGAAAAGTGAAAATACCTATCATTTTATAGCTTCAAAAAAGGATGATGCAAACAGGTTTGTGTTGCATTTTGCAACTGAAAAGAAAAATTATGGCAATAAGTTGCCTGCACAGATTTACGCCAACGGCCAACAGTTGATTATTGATCTTTCATCTGTGCAAAACGAAACCAGCGTTATGATTTACGATCTCCTTGGGCGACTGATAGTTCAAAAAAGATTACAGGGCTCCACACAGCATAAACTTAAAATAAACTTACCGCCCCAGGTACTTATCGTAAAGCTGATAAATCCGCAGGGTTATTTAACACGTAAAGTATACAATGGAAATAATAATTAACATGAATATTAACCTCAAAAACAAAAAACCAACACGAAAATGGAAACATGAAAAGATAACACTCAGGCAAGCAGCATAGCGACCCGCTTTGTTCATCACTACCGCGTAGTGGAAAACTCTGAAAATATGCAAACTCTAATCAATACTTAATTTACTACATACACAAAAACTTAAAACAATGAAAAACATGAAAAAATCATTCGTAATTATTGCAGCTATCGTAATGATGGTTGGATTCACAAGCAGAGTAATGGCACAGACATCAGCCATTAAGTCTAATAATGCAAATGCTACGGTCTTATCTGCTATTTCGCTTGCAGTCGATCAAGCCTTAGAATTCGGTGCTTTCGTTCCAGATGCATCCAATCCAGGTACTGTTACCATGGGCGTAACAGATAACCGAGGTTTTACAGTAGTCACGCTCGTTGGTGGAACAGTAATACCCAAATCCGGTGCATACACCACATCGGGTACAAAACTTGCAGCTTATACAATTACAGTTCCTACTGCATCTTTTAACATTACAAATACAAGTGGAACAACTGAAACAATGGCAGTAACTGGAATGACTTGTTCTGGTGGCCTTACTCATCAGATTGCTATAGGTGGCACAGATTCATTTAAAGTCGGTGGTAATTTGGCAGTAGCAGCAGCGCAGGTTCCAGGACTTTACACAGGAACCTTTGATGTAACTGTAGCTTACTAAATAAATTATAAAGGCGAATGCCCGGGTTTCGGGCATTCACCTTTATACTATTTGAAACAGAGCTGTTAAGTGAATAATAATTGAAAATAAAATAGCCATGCTAAGTAAATTTTTTCTGATACTGATATTGATTTTTGGGTTAGGTTTTCGATCTGTTGCCCAGGGCGATTTGTTGGTAACACCAACCCGTGTTGTATTTGAAGGGAATAAACAAAAAGAAAAAGTATACCTGGTCAATATTGGAAAGGATTCTGCTACATATTCGGTATCTTTTTTACAATACAGGCAAACAGAAGACGGTGGCTATACCATTATCGAAAAACCTGATTCAGGGCAAATGTTTGCTGATCCTTTCCTGCGAATCTATCCACGGACAGTAAGCCTGGCTCCCGGCGAAACGCAAACGGTAATGCTTTACTCACGTCGAAAAACAGATATGCCTTCAGGTGAATACCGCTCGCACTTGTATTTCAGATCCGAAAAAGACTATACTCCACTTGGCAATAAAAGTAAAGACACTTTAAAAACGGTGAGCGTACAACTAATCCCTATTTATGGGGTAAGCATTCCTGTAGTTATACGTACGGGAAATGTTAATGTTAGTGCTTCGCTTAGCGATTTAAAATTGAACAAAGTTGACGATTCATTTATGAATGTGAGCCTTGCTGTCAATCGTACGGGTAATATTTCAGTAAATGGAAACCTTGTTGTTGAATATATTTCTGCTAAAGGAAAGTCAGTAGAAATAGGTAGAATAAATAGTGTTGCCGTGTATACAAATATTCAAAAACGGCTTGTTTCTATTAAATTAAATTTAACGCCGGAACTTTCGCTGGCAAGCGGAAAATTAAGAGTGCGTTATACCAGTGCCGATGATGCTAAAAAGCAGGAGATTTATTCAGAGGCAGAACTTAAGTTATAAGGTAAAAGTGAAAAATGAAAAGTGAAAGGTGAAAAGTGAAGATAGGAGCGTTTTAAGGTATTCAATATGAAAACGACAAAGTTAAAGAGTGGTTTATTCAAATGCTTGTTTGTAACAGCTATACTGCTGTTATTTGCCGTTATTTCGTATGCCCAGCCTGGTCTGCCACCCAGAACCATTACAGTTACAGCAACTCAGCCCATTGATTTTGGCGCATTTGTCCCTACCGGTTCCGGAGGCACTATTACAGTTGATTGGCAAGGGGTCCGCAGTTCGACAGGCGGGGTTGTGTTGGTTTCAACTTCAATCTGTAAACCGGCAATATTTGAAGTAAAGCTTTGCCCTGGCAGGAATGTTACGATTTCATATGCTCCTACCATATCAATTTCAAATGGTAGCGGAGGTTCGCTTATGCTCAATATAGGCCCAACAGAGATGGGAGTGAGCGGTGCCCATTTTATGGTTACCACCGACTGTAGTTTTGTAACTAATTTTCGTGCAGGCGGCACACTTATTATACCGCCCGGCAGCGTACCCACCGGATTTTATACCGGAGTTTTCGACATTACCTTTACTCAGGAATAATGAGCAGGCACAAACAATATATGCGTTTTTTTTGCTTCAGCAATATATTTGTTTGGCGCTTCCAATTCTCTGTGTTGCTCAGGAGTTTACTACTGATTGCTATTCTATTTGTAGTGCAATTTAATAAAGTTATCGCCCAGGATATGTTCACCGGCGAAAGCGGCAGCCCCGGATTTAATTACGATGAACTTCCTGTTACTGTTTATCTGGATGCAAATTTGAGTTTTGACATCGATGTAATGCTTATCGGGAAAGATTCCATGTATGTAAATGTGGAGGAACTATTTAAAAACCTGGCTATTCCTGTCAAAGTAAGCAACAACGGGAATAAACTTGAAGGATTTATCCAAAATGAAAACAGCCCATATTCTATTGATTTTATTGCAATGAATATTAAAGTTGGCAACAAATCAATTTATCCGCACAACAGGATTTTAAAGGAAATGGGTGCTGTGTATATGGAAGCGTCTCTTCTGGCGGAGACGTTTGGGATTACTATGACATTTAACCGGCGTTTACTTGATATTAAACTGAAATCTGCTTTTGAGTTGCCAGTAGTAAAGCAAATGCGACTTGAGAATACAAGGAAGAACATTTCGAAGCTAAGAGGTGAACAAATTGTTGCCGATACCATCATAAAACGAAATTATCATTTATTTAAGTTTGGCACATTGGATTGGGCGGCAGCATCGTACCAGACATGGAATGAAAAAACCAATAATCGTTTTGGGCTTGGATTAGGTACTGAACTTCTGAATGGTGAAGCAAACATATCAGCCTATTATGATGATAAGTATAAATTCGACAATCGTCAGGTAAATTATCTGTGGCGATGGATCGACAATGATAAAACTATTATTAAACAAGCCGAAGCAGGTAAGATATCTACCCAATCAATTGCATTCCTGAGATCTCCCGTTGTTGGTGCAAGTATAAAGAATACACCGAATACTTTACGGAAAGCATCAGGGTTTTACCCTGTAAACGGAGTTACTGAACCTAACTGGATCGTTGAATTATATATAAATAATATTCTGATTGAATACGTTAAAGCTGATGCTTCAGGCCTTTACATCTTCAATGTTCCTATAGTATATGGCTACACCAGCCTGAAATTAAAATTCTATGGACCGCTGGGGGAGGAGCGCACCGAAGAACGCACTATAAACATTCCTTATTCTATTCTTCCTGCCAAAGAAATGGAGTATAGCTTATCCACAGGTGTTCTCGAAGATGGTAATTCGAGTCTTTTTGCAAAAGGAGAATTGAATTACGGCGTAAATCGCATGCTAACTATAGGCGGAGGATTGGAGTATTTGTCTTCCATCTCAACCGGCGCTTATATTCCCTATATCAAAGGCACAATTCAACCCTTCAGTAAGCTTACTGTTAACGGTGAATATGCTTATGGCGTAGGAACCAGAGGCTTGCTGAGCTATTATTTTGGCAAAAATACATTGCTGGAGCTTGATTATGCCAAATATGTGGAAGGACAGAAAGCAACACTTTCCAATGCGCCCGAAGAACGCAAAATCAGATTATCTGTTCCATTAAAAATTAAAAAACTTAATGGATATGCCAAAATTGAGTACAGGCAATTTATTTATCCTGAATTTACATTTAATTATGGCAGCATAGTACTCTCTGCGTTTTATAAGCAATTTTCCGCCAATTCATCAACCCTGCTTAATTGGACGAATAACAGGCAGCCTTACATAACCTCTGATTTAGCGCTTTCTTTCCGATACAAAAAAGGATTTGTTTTCCGCCCATCGGCCAGTTATAATATCAGCGAAAAAAGATTATTAACCTGTAAAGCAGAGGTTGAGAAAAAATTTCGATTGGGATATTTAAATATAGCCTATGAAAAAAACATCATGTATAATCAGGATTATATCACTGTAGGCATGAAATACGATCTTCCGTTTGCCAGGACAAATGTTACTGTTTCGAAAAACAATGATAGGATTATGACTTCTGAAAGTGCCCAGGGTAGCCTGGCTTTTGGAGGTGATCATTATACACACGTAAGTAATAATTCATCCTTGAGCAGAGGAGGCCTTTTATTGTACCCATTCCTCGATCTGAATCAAAATGGCATCTTTGATAGAGGCGAGCCGATGGTATCGGTTAACTCTGTTGAAATATCAGCAGGAAATCCGGTTTTCAGTGAAAAGGATTCAATTATACGTATTCCCGATCTCAATGCTTTTACAATTTACATGATCAATTTTACTGATTCGGAACTCGATAATATTGCCTGGCGTTTCAAAAATAAAATTTATCAGGTACTGATTGATCCTAACCAGTTTAAACGCATCGACGTCCCTGTAATTTCATTGGGCGAGATGAGTGGACAGGTGAACCTCGATAAAGATAAATCAATAAAGGGAATTGGCCGGATTACAATAAAAATCTTCGACAAAAACAGCGACAATGTGGTCGCACAAACCCTTTCCGAATCGGATGGATATATTAGCTACCTGGGACTTGCTCCCGGCGATTATTATGCATGTGTTGATTCACTTCAGCTGGCTAACCTTGAATATAGCGTAGATGCGCCATGTAAGGAATTCAGCATAAAAGTTTCCGAAAATGGGGATATTGTTGATGGTATAGACTTTGTACTTAGGCCTTTGCTTAATGACTCTCCGGAGAATCAGTCTTTCATGCCTAAACCTGAAACTATAGCTCCTTCAATTGAACAGAAGGATATTCAGTTTAAAGAGGATTCAATTGTACCGGTATCTGAAACTGTGATTCCTGATAATAAAGCTAAAATCATACAACTTCAGGCGGATTCGATTATCCTGGTATCTGAAATTGTAATTCCTGAAAATAAAGATAAAATCATACAACTTCAGCCGGATTCGATTATCCCGGTATCTGAAACTGTGATTCCTGTAGTGGATCAAAAAACTATAAAGCTTCAACTGGACTCGATTATCCCGATATCAGAATCTGTTGCTCCTGCAGATAAACAAAGTAATATTCAGTTTGAAGAGGATTCAATTATCCCGGTATCTGAAATAGTGATTCCTGATAATAAAGATAAAATCACACAACTTCAGGCGGATTCGATTATCCCGATACCTGAAACTGTGATTCCTGTGGTGGATCAAAAAACTATAAAGCTTCAACTGGACTCGATTATCCCGATATCAGAATCTCTAGCTCCTGCAGATAAACAGAGAAATATTCAGTTTAAAGAGGATTCAATTGTCGTAATACCTGAAACTATAGCTCCTGCAATTGAACAGAAAAATATTCCGTTTAAAGAGGATTCGATTATCCGGATGCCCATATCAAAGGCTCCTGTTCCTGAAGAAAAAATAATGCAGATTCAACCGGAACTCCATCCCGTGGTTGGATCGAAGGAAACTTTGACTTCATTGAAACAGGGAAATAATCAACCGGATCAAGGTACGAAAATACAGGAGTTGGTATCAGAAGAAAGAGATTCCATAATTATTATTTCAGCCGATACACTTTATAAAGTTCAGTTGCTTGCCACAAGCAAGCCCTTAATGGATAAAAGCTATTTCACAAAGCTGATATCAGATGTACCTGGCTTAAAGATAGTTGAGCAACTTGGTGATGATGGTTTATATCATTACAGTACACAAGCTACAGCCGGAATTGAAGAAACCAGGCAATTGCGCCGCACGATTATGAAAACCGGGTGGAAGGACAGTTTTGTAGCCATTTATGCTGGGAAAAGCCTTCTGGATATTACCTATAAGCCAAAATATCGCAGGATGGTTATACCCACAAAGGGAACTATCCCGGTTAAAATAGAACCTGCTGTTGATAAGGACAATAAAATTCCACAAACCGGAACGGAAGTTTTGAAGACAAAGAATGATGATCAGACTACCAAAAAACAAATAATTATTGAACCTGGCCAGTCAAAAAACTTTGAAGAACGAGTTTTGGAGGTTAAAGATACAACAGCCTTAATCCCTGGTGATACTATATTCAGGGTGCAGCTTCTGGCTTTGAGCGCTCCTATAAAAATTAAGGATTATTTTGGGCTGCTGTTATCCAGAATGCCAGGATTAAAAATTAACGAAACACAAGGAGCCGATGGTTTATACCACTATTCTGCTGGTGTGTTCAGCAAAGTTGAAGATGCCCGTGTATTCAACCACAGGATCAGAAATAGTGGTTGGGTCGATAGTTTCATCTCTTCGTATTTCGCCAATCAGCAAAAGGAATAACCTTAACATAGTTTGGTCTCGGAAATAGAAACATTGTTTTCAAAACTTATTTATAACGAAATATACCCGGCGCTTAAGGTTGGCAATGAACGAATGGAGCCTGGATTTCAAAATTATCTTTTACATAAGTCTGCAATTCAGGGAAAAACTGTCTGAATTCCTCATTAAATTCCGGGTAGGCGGCTTTCAGGTTCACTACAGCATGTTCCATATGTGATTCAAAAGT
>JBBRTR010000026.1:0-27002 GCA_038244215.1 Bacteroidales bacterium | reverse complement strand
GATTTTTTTCAACTGTCAACATCCTCGTATGTTATTTATTACTAAATATATACGATGGGTTTTGACAGTCTTTTTAATGGTCAATTGCGGATGTAAGGAAATATATAAATACAGTCCAACTTATATGAAAGATTTACTTCAGTCAGAAAGTATAAACCTGCCGAATGACAAATCAATTTTCTCAAAAAAAAGTGAATTAAAAGAGAAAAATGAAGAACCATTAAATTGTGTTGACAGGTTACCTGAATATCCAAAAGGAGAAAAAGAACTTTATGAATATATTAATAGGAATTTGAAATATCCCAAAATTGCATTTGAAAATGGTATACAAGGGAGGGTACTTATTCAATTACAGATTTCAAATACTGGAGAAATTGAAAAAGTTGAAATAATTCGTTCTGTAGACCCAGAATGTGATAAAGAAGCTATAAGAGTTGTAAAAACAGTACAAAATTTTTATCCTGGATTTAAAAATTGTGAGAAAATTTCTATGCCTTATACAATTTCAGTAACATTTAAAATTCCAGAATCAGATTATAATCAAAATTCTTCAATTAAATCAAACAAAGTGCTTGTAAAGAATCAAAATGATACACTTCGAACTGATTCAATTGAAGAATTACAAAGTACTATTACTTCTTCTATTAATGGAAGACAATATATTGGTAGTTTAGTAAAGCCAAATTATATAAAAGATGTGGAAGGTAAAATTACAGTGAATATCCGTGTCGATGAAAATGGTGTTGTTACAAGTACCTCAATTGGTTCTCCGACCACAATTTACGATTCGGATATGAGACTAGATGCATTTTTAGCTGCAAAAAAAACAAGATTTTCCAGAAGTGAAACTACTAGTACAGGTTCAATCACATACAAATACAAATTGGAATAGAGTAAAATGTCTAATTTTGAATTATGTAGAAAAATAAAACATGAAAAATAAATAATTTATGAAAAATGACAAAAAACCTTCTTTATTTGATTGGTTGAAAGAAAATCCTTCTCGTACAGTAAATGACTACTACAGTACATTTGGTGTAGAAATAAAGGATTATGAAATAGTTAGTGTTCCTAATTTAAACAAGAAAAATTATAGTAAATGGATAATAACTACAAGTTTGATTGCGCTTTTAAGTATATTTCTTGCACTTTCTTTTGATTTTAAAACTAATAAATTTGACATTAATAATATCTTGACATTGAAATATAAAACGGAAAAAAAGGACATAATAAATTTAATTGAAAAAGCATATTTAGATTTGTCAAATGGAACTTTAATAGCTGGTGCAAATTCAGGAAATTCTGTAAATTACCCGTTCTATAATTCAGATTTAGATTTCGTCATGTCATTGCTAAATGCTCCATATATCACTTCTAATGGAATAACAATTGAAACATATAATTACGAGTTTTTATCAATTAATGATAAATTTGCAAAAATTAGATACGTGTTGACATTGAAAAAGAAGGAAGGTGTATTTAAAACTATTCCAATTGATATGGTTTAAAAAATATTGGAGGTCAATGGAAATTAGATTCTAAGAACTTTTTCCCCATAAAAGAACTTTTTGATATAAAATAAACTTCATCGAAAATTGAACCTCTGCTAAATTATGTCAAATTTTCAAAATGGAAATATTCATATATATTTATGTTTACTAAATTATATGAATATGTTATGGCATTTAAACAAATGTAAAGACCACTTAAATACGTGGTCTTTTTTTATGTTTATTGTTAAAGTATTGAAAATTTGGATAGTAAACAAAAACTGCCTGTTATTAGTGAGAATAATCAAAATATTATAAATATGAATAGAAAAATTAAATTATCGAGTTTAAGTCAACTCGATTTATCAGAAAAAGACTTGTTGAGAGCTGTAAAAATTTGTTACATCTTGAACATTAAGTGGTTTGCAAAGTATATGTCAAAGCACATTGAAAGGGAAGAACTTTTGACGTCTAAAGAAGTTATGAGTTATCTGCGTATTAGTAAGACGACATTGTATCGTTATGTCAGAGATGAAAAATTACTCCCGATTGACGTAGAAAGTCGCAAACACAAATTTTTAAAAAGTGAAGTTGAATCACTAAAAACAAGGAAAAATCATGTTAGATAATTTTATTGCAATTTTAAGAGAAAGAAGTATATTTAATCATTTAGATTATAAGTATTTTGAAAAGAATAGTGAGTATTTTGTTCCAATTAAATATACAATTGACAAATACAAAATAAAAAGCCGTTTCTCAGGGTCAAACACCGCACATTTAAAAATTGAGGTGTTTCTTGAAACCAATTTTATCAGAATATCAGGTAGTTTAAGGAAATGGTTCTATGGACAATTGTCATTAAAAGACTTTACTTTGGCTGATCTAGAAGATGCATTAAAATTGCTTGGTACAATTTTGAATATATCATTTGAAGATTTGAAAAAATTTGAATTTAGTACTATCGAAATTGGGTTAAATATTCCTTCAAAAGTTGATTTCAGCTATTTTAAAAATGAAATCAAAGGATTTAAAAATAGTACTTATAACCACCCTGTAATTAACAAAACCTCATTAACATTCTCGAATAAATCGTTTAAACTTATTGTTTATGATAAGGTTGAAGAAATAAAGAGCAAAATAAAGAAAAAAAGACTCCTAAAGGATATAGAGGAAGAAAATTTCTTTGATATTACTACGAAAATGAATTATTTTAGAATTGAATTCAAGATAACAAAAGGAAAATCTAGGATTCATTCGAGGATAAATATTGAAACGATAGGAGACCTTCTCGAGCAATTTAAAGAGTTATTTATATTCTTTTGGGTAAATGTAAATAAACTAGAATTTTTGTCTGAGAACAAAGACGTTTTGGTATTTGCACCTAAAAATAAAACAATAAAAGAAATGAATGATTATTTTATGAAAGTAGGAATGAAATCATTTGGATACGAAAGCGCACTTGAATTAACTAATCAATTAAAAAATGAACATAAAAGACAAGAACGAAGATTCGTAAAATCGACATTTGCTTCAATTCAAAACGAAAATGTAATACAAATTAAAGCCGAATTTTTAAAAACAGTTAGAAAAGCAGTGACTTTTGAGCTTTATTGGAATAATTGGATAAGATACTGCCCAGTCGTGTTTCACAGCTAAATTATAGTATAAAGAAAAACGTTAGAAATAATATACACAATGTAATAATATTAGTGTAGAATAGTATGAGTATTGTGTATATCGTATTAGCTGAATAAAACGCAATAAAGAATAATATTGATGCGTTTTAATAATTACAAAAGCTAAATTAATTGATAAAACGCAATTAGATAAAATCAAAAGTGTTTGATTGCCTGATTTGGAGTATTAATTTTATACTATCTTTGTATTGAAGTTCAGTGCTTTTAATTTGTTGTTTTTAGAGCTTAGAATGGTTGCGTGGTGAATTATCTTAAACGATGTTTTTTTGATTGAATCAAGCATAAGTAACCCTTATTTTAGCCCTTATGAAATGACAAGTCTGCTTAAACTGTTTCTATTAACCAGTTTAGCAGACTTTATAAGTAGTCCCGCCGGGAATCGAACCCGGATCTAGTGTTTAGGAAACACTTGTTCTATCCATTGAACTACAGGACCAAAATTAGTGGTGCAAAATTACGTTTTTCGCAGGACATATACAACCGATTGTAAATGAATAAAAAGTAAATGTTTCAAAATGAGCAAAAATAAATTTTTCGTGGTTTGGGAAGGCAAAGAGCCCGGGATTTATCGTTCCTGGGTAGAATGTAAACGACAAACTCATGGCTACGAAGGCGCTATTTTTAAAGGTTTTGCTACTGAAGCTGAAGCACGTGAAGCAATGCTTTCACCCGCCTGGGATTATATTGGAAAAAATGCGAAAGTGAAAAAACCGACGAAAGAACAAATTGAAAAAGTCGGAATGCCTGATTGGGAAAGTCTTTCAGTTGATGCTGCTTGCAGCGGAAATCCGGGTGTTATGGAATACCGTGGCGTATATTCAAAAACTGGTGAAGAAATTTTCCGTCAGGGACCTTTTAAAGAAGGGACCAATAATATTGGCGAATTTCTGGCATTAGTTCATGGATTGGCCATGCTGAAACAAAAAGACAATCTTTTGCCCATTTATACCGATAGTAAAACTGCAATTGCTTGGGTGAAAGCCAAAAAAGCAAGAACAAAATTAGAGAAAAACGAAACGAATGCAGTTTTGTTCGACTTAATCGCCCGAGCTGAAAAATGGTTAGCCGAAAATAAATACACAACTCCGGTTTTGAAATGGGAAACTGAAGTCTGGGGTGAAATTCCGGCAGATTTCGGTAGGAAATAATTATTATTCAATTTGTTCAAATACTAAATCATTTTTAGCCAGCAAAATTATTACAAGTAATATTCCAAACATTGCGGAAAAATTTCCTGTAATAAACATATCGAATAATGATTGATATGCACACAAACTCATTAACAAGAATGCTAAGAATTTTCGTTGTTTAACAGCAATAAAAATTGGATATATATAAATAAATAGGAGAATGATTAGCCCTACAATTCCAAATTCCATGGTTGTTTGCAAATATTGGTCATGGCAATCCAGCAATCTGGATTCTTTCCAGTACTCTTTAAATTCAGGTGTCTGAAGTTTTGTTCTGCTACTATCAAACTTTTCTTGAGCATCGTTAATACCATACCCGAAAACCGGACTTTGCTTTACAACTTCTAAAGCGGCTTTCCAAAGAAATATACGCGGTTCACTTTTAAGCATTGGTTCTGACATTCTTTTTTTTTGGCTGGCAATACCAAAAATGACAAATGGAATCAATATTCCGATAATAAATCCAATTATTTTCTTTCGTTTCCAAATTTCCCAAAATAGTATCCCTGCAATAATTAACAAGCTTGCCAGAAAGCCACTTCTTCCTTCGGTTATGGAAAGGGCAAAGAATATTATTCCAAAAGCAAGAAAATACAATACCTTTTTTGAGAGTTTAATGCTTTTCCAAGACGAACTGAAGATATACCAAATAGCTATAATTGATGTGTTTAAATAAAAATTAAACATCATGTGAAGGTTGATTTTCAAATCTCGTACATTGGTGAATAGTTGTGCTCGATCAGGATTGTGAATAAACTCAAGAAGCCCTATTTGAAAGATAATTAAATACAAAACAATTGATACAGAAGTAATAATAAAAGTATTCAAGAATAGACTTATTCTAAATTTAGTGTTTAATCCAAAGATACCAATTAATCCAAAACCCAGAATGGACAATCTTTTTACAACGAGAATGGAAAAATATTTTGTTGAACTTTCAAAAGGGTAGTAAATCAAGGCCAGTAAAAAAAATAAAATCATTAGGAGAAAATAAATTTTGTTTTTACTGGTTTTTATGTTCATCCACTTTTTATCAACAAAAAACTCAACAAAATAGCTTAGCACAAAAAGAATAAAAAATATTTTCTGTACATGAAAATAAAAAATAGTACTACTTAATAAAAGTATGAAGGATACTAAATTTAAATAGTGAAGTGCTGTAATTGCTTTTGATTTCATGTTTGTTTTTAATGAAGTATTTTTGTTATTTTTTTAATAAAATACCAATAATGCCTTACAGCATGTCCTTTAATATTAATGCGACATGTTTCATAATTATTGGTAAGCATATTGTTCCCGGGTTTGGTTGTCAAACCAAAAAGGTAACCTGTTTTGGCTGTAATTTCCAGAACTTTATTAGAATAAGTCCCATAAGGATAAGCAATTGAATATACTTCATTATTAAGGATATTTTCAAGTACTCTTTTTGATTCCGACAAATCCTCTATAAGTTCATTTTCACTCAGCTGCCCCAAGTGTTTATGATTCATTGAATGAGATCCAAATTCTATCCCAAATTCTGCCATTTCTTTAATTTGATCAACGGAGAGTATATCCAATGGGTTTTTATTTTCATTTTGTTCCCAAATTACATTCTCCTCACCTATAGAGTTAGTGACAATGTATACTACTGCTTTTATTCCATACTTTTTCAGAACAGGAAAGGCATTGTAGTATAATGAATTACACCCATCATCGAATGTGATTATGATGTTTCGTTTATTTGGGTCATAATTTTCTTGGAGAATATCTTTAAAAGTAAGAAAATTAAAATTCCTCTTTTTTAAAAACTTTAACTGCCATTCAAATTGTTTTAAATTGGTATAAAGGCCTTTGATACGTGTTCCCTTTGGAGGCGGCTTTATAATATGATAGTATAAAATAGGAATATTATCTTTCATGTACTATATTTTAACAATAGGTTTTCATATTGATCGATAATGCGCTTCATACAAAATTTTTCAAGTAATATTTTGTTCCCGTTTTCACCAAATTTTTGTGCTATATCAGGATTACTTAAGAGATAAGAGATTTTTTCTGCCATCAAATCAATATCCATATTTGGAATCAGGTAACCGCTTTCATTGTCTTCAATAATTTCACTGGCAGCAATGTGATCAAAAGCAATGCACGGTATTTTCAGTTTCATTGCTTCTAACAATACTAAGCCAAATCCTTCCCACCGTGAAGTCATAATGAGCAAAGAACATTGAACCAGAAGATTCGGAACATCATCGACATATCCAAAAAAACGAATGGAGCCAGAGATTCCATGATCATGGCTTAATTTGATGAGTTTGTTTTTATCTTTGCCATCTCCAATCACCCAAAGAATTGCATCTGAGTGCGTTAATAAAACTTTTTGAAGTACATCTATTGCTAAGTCAACTCCCTTTTCATTAGATAATCTACCAATAATAGCAATATTTTTATTTCCACCTACAGAAAAATGTTTTGATTTAGTTTCAATACCATGATAAATTATCTTCGGTTTATGTTTTGTGAGTTTGGAAATATTGGAAAAACTTTCATTTACATAGTTTGAATTCACAATTATATCTGTTACAATATTCGAAAATAGATATTTCTTAAATGGATCAAGTTTGATGCGAAGAGGAATTCCTCTGTTAAATATTACGTTTCTATGTCCACTAAATTTTATGGCTAAACCTACCGTTTTCAGTTCCAATGTACTATTCAGATAGATTACATCCGGATTTATTTCAATTATAGTATTTTTTAATTTTCGAACCAAAAATGGGTTTAAAAAAGAAGCTTTATTTATATTGAATGGGAAATTCAAAATCTTATTACTTTGTGCACTGAATTTTAGTTTACTTTCATTATTGCAAAGCAGTACAATTGAATGACCTCGGTTTTTAAGTTCATTCATTAATTGAAATGTCCAGCTTTCACCACCACCCCAAAATTTAGTAAAGTTTACAAATAAAATTTTCATGTATTCCTCTATCCTATTTTAGATCTCGTTTGTGCTTTGATCCTATCTTTTTTTATTAAATATTTAGGAGAATTGAATAATCTGATCAGGGTTATTCTGAAAGGCAAGAATAAAGTTGCTGGTTTGTAATTGATTAGCGTGGCGTAATACACAATAGTTGATTTAATTTCGTCCACATCAAAACCTTTACGAACCATTTTTTTTATAAGTTGATATAATTTTTCTATTTCTATTTTGCGAATATTGTTTTTTTCAGCCAAAGTAATATTTTCACCGATTAAAGGAAGATATTTTTCCCACTTTTTGAATATGAGGATTAGATTTCTGAAATATAAAATATCGGTCAATCCACCCGAAAAATGCTCTAATTTAATATCATAAATCACAAAGTTTTTATATCCGGCAATAAATGATTGAAGTGAAATATCATAATCGTAGCCATGAAATCCTTTTAAATTTTCATCAAAATGGATTTTCTCCATCAAATTACGTCTCATACAAAGCAACACACCATCAAGAACAATCGTTGACCGCTTTGTTTGTGAATAATTCAACGGTTTTAAAATATGTTCGGTTGGGTTCTTGCCGGTTCTATCCGATTGAATAATGTTATGTCCCGGCGAAATCAAAGTAGCCCACGAAGCTGGAACTCTGGGAATAATATCACCTCCGGCAACTCCTATAATGCCTGTATTTGGGCTCTGTAAATGAGAAATAATTTTTTCGCCCCAGCCTTGAGTGTGAAACAAAACATCTTCATGTACAAAACAAAGATATGGAAATGTACTTTGCTCATATCCGAAATTGTAAGCTGAGAAAATACTGTATTTATTCTCCGAATTATCGACATGAATAATTTCATAATCAACGCCAATGGTGTTTTTTATGTTTTCTGTAAATTCATTGGATAATTTTTGGTGTCTTGAACAGACAATTATTGAAAGCATTGAATAGTTTTTTTACATTTAAATTTTCACTAAACCATTTTCACAAATGTATTTATTAGTGAGTTGGTTTTGTCGACAAATTTTCATATTTTCTGTTGTACCTACCCAGTTCTCAGGATGATATAAATGATATTGTACCGCCAAATTCCGAACAGAAAAGAATTTGAATCCCGCTGCTGCAAATCTCCATGTAAGGTCAAAGTCCTCGCCAATTGCCGGCAAAATATATTCTTCATCGAACCCATTTATAGCGGCAATAGCTTTCTTTGAAAAGGACATATTGCAACCTTTCAGATTACTTAGTTTTCTTATTTTTGGGATAAATCCAAGTAATCCATCCGGTGCTATGAAAATGCCTTCTTCGATGTTCCTTATTTTCCCTTTCCCAAAAAACAATTTACGTCTTAATTGTTTTTCAAGTATATGCATATTTGAAATGTTTAACAGCAAATGATTTGAACTTTCTTGGTCTAATTTTACACGTTTACCAGCAAGAATTAAATTTTCATTTGCATATCGCAAATGCATTTCGATAAATTGTTTGTGCAACACGCAATCTCCATCAATAAATATTAACCATTCTGCTTTTGCTGCATGTATAGCCATATTCATGGCTTTGTTTTTTCGCCAACCTTCATCTTTTTGTGTTAGATGTTTCCAGGGTTGTTCAAAAGGGTACTTGTTGATAAATTCTTCAACTTCATTGTTTTCTCCGTCTTCAGCAATGATTATCTCAAAGTCTTTTTCTGTTTGGAATCTAAGTGAATCTAAAACCACTTTTAAAAAAACTATATTATCGTAAATAGCTATGATCAAAGAGGCTTTCATGGAATGATTCTTATATTTTTTAGATTTGCCAGCTATTATTATGTTGTTTTAAAATCGATACAAAATTACACTAAATTAGGCAGATAAAAAAACGGAATAAAAACGAATTAATTCATTTTAAGATCAGCTTTTCAAGTAACTGTTTTTTAAATGCTTTTATATAAGTTCATTAAATTGGTTGCTATTTTATCATCTGTAAATTTTTCAGAGTATAATAAACCTTCTTTTTTCATCTGATTTTGAAGGTTTGAATCATTCAAAACCTTATTGATTGCGGTGCTCATTTCTTCAGCATGTAACGGATTAACATACAAACTGAATGGTCCACCCGTTTCTTCAAAACAGCTCCCGGTAGAAGTAACAACCGGAGTTTCGCTGCAAAGTGCTTCGAGAACAGGAATTCCAAAACCTTCAAAAATGGATGGATAAATAAAAAGCTGCGCCATTTGGTACATTGCTGGCAAATCAGCTGTTTCAACGTCATGCAAAAACAAAACCTGATTTGTAAGTTTCAATTTATTTGATAATTGTATAAGTTCATTTATATAATCCGTTTTTCGACCAACTACAACCAATGGAATATCAATTTTTCCAACACTGATAGCTTGTAAAATTGTTGAAATATTCTTCCGTGGTTCAATAGCACCAACAAAAAGCAGATAATCAGCAGGTAAATTATATTTTAGTTTAATTATTCCCTTTTCTTCTGTGGTTGCTTTTTGTCTGAAAATATTATTACAACCCTGATAAACTACTTCCACTTTTGTTGGATCGGCATAGAAAAATTCGATAGCATCTCGTTTAGATTGTTCGCTTATGGCAATTATCTTGTCGGAAATCCGACAGCTTTGCCTGTTCTTCATCGTGAATATTTTACGATAGGATGCTGGATATAATTCAGGATAACGAATAAAAATGGCATCGTGAAACGTTATGACTTTTTTGATTGGTAATTTCTCTATTCCTATCGGCAATTCCTGACTCAATCCGTGAAAAATATCGTCACCAAATCGTTTGATATCTGATTTTATGCCGGCACTACGCCAAACGGAAGAAGGTAAAAATTTATAGATTCCCGACGGTTGAATAATTGTTGTATTGGTCTGATTGACAGGGAAATTTATTTTTACTTTCGGTGTGTATAAATCATATTGATTTTCAGGATAATATTGATTCAGAATGCGAATTAAATCGCGACTATAATTTCCCAGTCCGCGATGATTGCAGAATAAACGTTTAGCATCATATCCGATTCTCATTATTTTCTGTTTTTGACTTTGCGCGAATTGAAAAATGCGTAGTTAAATCTATCTATTTCTTTGATTGCCAGTGATTCATCTATGTTGGCTGCAATAGCATATTCTTTTGCTATTTCTGTTAGAACTTCTTTGTTATTCGATAGTCGTTTAAAACTCTTGAATCGTTTTTCGTTAGATACTGTTGGAAGAAACATCATTCTGTTGATATCTATCAATGTAAACACGAACTCATTCCCGCATTTTTTGAAAAGAATATTCCCCGGCGACATATCTAAATGTAAAACTCCTTTATTGTGAAAATATGCAATATATCTAGCCATAGACTTTAATAAGTTTTCATCTTTTTCATCACCGCTCATATAGTTTCTTACATCAAGATAATCTTTTTCAAAAACAGATATAAAGTAACTTTTCTCAATAAGACCTTTACTTTTAGTTATAATATAAGCAATTGGTTCTGGAGATTGTATGCCCAGTTCGAGCAATCTGAGAGCATAATCGTATGCCCGTTTGGCTTTTGATTGACGAAAGAATGTGTAGGCTATTCGGTTAATAAAGTGAGGTTTCTTATAACTTTTTACAATAATAGAAGTGTTTTCTGCATTATAACTCTTTAACTCATTCCGAGCCTTATAGACCGCTTCTCCAAAATGTTCGAATTCATTTGGAATACACTCTATGAATGATTCTAAATAAATATATTTCGGATTAATAATCAGTTGTTTTGTCATCGGTATTTTAGTGCGTAAGTTTGTTTTTTATAAGATAATTGGATGTAATAGACATTGAGACTCCATATTTTTTCATGGGTTCTAAAATGTTTTCTTTTTGTCCAACCAAATTTACAGCTGTCTTATCGTATAAACTGTACAATTCATCTGTTGAAGTTGACAAATTTCGAATGTAAAAATAGTCATTATTTATACAACCAAGTTGATTGTCATTTTCAAAAAACATACACGAACGGTTTTCTTTCATCAAATCCACTCCTAATGAATTATTTGTATATGATTCTTTTAATATTCCCATTGTTGTTGGAAATATATCTATTTGTCCTCCAAACTGATCAAAAACTTTGGGTGCATCTTTAAATAATGGTGAAAAAATAATAAGAGGTATATGATTATAACTTAATGGCATACTGAATTTTTGTTCTCCAACCGCTGCCCCATGATCACCCTCGAAAATGAAAATAGTATTTTTGTACCATTCTTGTTTTGCTGCCAGATTCATAAAATTTTCAATACTGTAGTCAACAAATGAAAGTATATTGGTTTCGTCATCATAATTACTGTTTTTGAATCTTTTAGGGATTATATAAGGTGGATGATTACTAACAGTTAGAAAGGTTGCTAAAAAAGACTTTTTGCTTGCAGCAACTTCATTAAGTTTGTTTATTCCAAACTCTAACATATAATCGTCCTGGACGCCAAAATTATTTACTGCTTTTTCGCTTGGATAATCGTAAATTGAAAAGATTTTGTTGAATTCGTTTTCTCTTAAAAAGGAATTCATGTTATCGTATTGAGGATTACCAGTTATAAAGAAAAGTGTTTCATAACCTTTCTTTCGAAGCCAATAAGGCAATCCGGTATATTTAGCTACATCAACATTCATCATTGATTCGTTAAACTCCGGTGGAAAACCATATAACGAACTGACAATTCCATTGTTAGTATGAACACCTGAAGAATAAAAATTTTTAAAATAATAGGATTTGGATATCAAATCGTTAATGAAGGGCAAAGTTTTCTTTCCATTCAATTCCCAATCAAGATAAACAGATGATAGAGATTCCATTAACACAATTATCACATTTGCTTTTAGTGGTTGTTCGACATATTTTACATCTCTGTTAATTGGATGATTTTTATCCTGGTTTTCTATCTTTAATTCATTTTTCGTAAAACTTAGAGCTTCTTCTACGCTCATCAAATTATTTACATTATTCTGGTTGTTTTGAGATTGTTCGAAGCTCTTATATAGAAAAAATGCAGGATTAATGCCCAGTTGGTTGAATAATGAATTTTCTGAGAAATAAGCAAAACTAGTACTGAGCGGGTATCTTTGAAGTGAACCACGTATTCCTATAAAACAGATTCCCCATGCCAGAAGGATTATTGGTATGCTTTTCTTTAATTCAATTTTAGAGTCTAAAGTTTCATCCTTTTGCATCTTTTTGCTGAATATGAAAACTAAAACACCAAATAGAACGCAAGCTATTATCCACGAAATAATATATAAAATATACGCTTGATTGAAAATAAGGGTCGTTGTTGCTTTCCCGAATTTAAACCATTCAAAAGCGCCAATGCCAATATGTGTAAAAAAGTAATTAAAATAAGGTATATCTGCCGCAGATAGAATAAATATAAGCGAATAGAAAACTATAAAAAAAACATTTATTCCAGTTATAAGTTTTGTTGGAATTTTGTTTAGTAATCCCCAAATGCTTGTGATGACCAATGGAAATGCAATAATATAACATGATATTAAGTTGTCAAATTTAACACCAATAGCGAGTGAATGAGTCAGTAAACTGGAAATATTTTCGTTAGAAGCAATTTGATTTAGACTTGTTAAATATAAGAATATTCTGAAACAACTTAGAATTATAAGTGCAGTGATATGAACAGCTACAAAATACCGAAGGAGTATAAGTGATCTTTTCATTAATTACTGTTTATTTAAAAAGAAGTTTTTCAATCCGACTAATAATCATTTCCGGTTTTATCTGAAACATACAGGCATAATCGTGTCGATAGCATGGTTTATCGCCGTAGACCGAACACGGACGACAAAATAAATCAACCTGAACAGCATTTTCGAGTGATTGGTTCCACCCCATAAATCCCATAAAAGGATGCGTGGCTCCCCAAACAGAAACGACTGCTGTGTTAACTAATGAAGCCAAATGCATATTGGCCGAATCCATTGAATACATAACATCTAACTGACTCATTAATACCAGTTCTTGACTCAAAGTTAACTTTCCAGCAACTGAAATTATAGAAGGGAAAGCCTCTTGCCATTTTTCAATTGTTTTTATTTCAGCTTCACCACCAAAAACAAAAACCTTTACGCGTTCGTCTTTGGCAAAGTGATCAATGACTTTTAGTTGTAAATTTTCGGGATAAACTTTTCCTACATGTTTCGCAAACGGAGCAATACCGAGCCATTTTACATCCTTTTTTTCTCCGGTAAAAGTAATAATCTCACTAAGATTTGGAGTTTCTTCGCCAAAAATAGATTTAAAATTTAAATCAAATTTAAAACCTAGCTTTTCAACCACTTCATAATACCGAATGAAACTAGTCTTTAGTTGAGTCAGAATTTTATTATCTCTTCGGGTAAGTTCCTTTTTCTCTTTTCTTCCTTTGTCAATCGACGCAATTGGAATTCCTTGCATTCTGAACAATGAAATTAAATATTTTGAGCGTAAAACCGAATGAAAATCAGCAACATAATCAAACGATTTTTTTTTTAATTCAGTATATAATCTGTTTAATCCGAAAAAACCTTTATGTTTTCCATTCAAATCAGCTCTGATAAACCGTACATTTGAAGGTAGATTTAAGAATAGTGGGCTAAATGATTGTCGGCTCAAAACGGATATTTCGAGTCGGGGAAAATTCGTTGCCAATGAATAAATCACTGGGATGGTCATTGCCACATCGCCCAAGGCCGAAAAACGTATGATTAATATTTTTCTGCCCCCTTTTCCCAATAAGTGGGGTTCAAGGCCGCGTTTTGAGGAATTTGCCATAATTAAGTTTTTAAGTTACCTCATGGAGGAATTAGAGGTTTTTGCCGTATAAAACCGGATTTAAAGCAGGATCGTTGTACATTTTCATTTGTTTGTACACTTTCATCCGTTTTTCCCCACTCGAAATATCTTCAATCAATTTCTGAATAGAAGTAGATAAATCTTCTTTTTGTTCAAGTAAAATTCCCAGTTTGGCTTTACATTGAGCCAAATGTTCTGCAGAAGAATTTTTCCGATCAACTTCTTGGGACATATGATAAATTTTCAGATGCAAAATTGATAAGCGATCAATAGCCCATGCCGGACTTTCAGTATTAATTGTTGCACTTGGTTTTACCTGCACATTTTTGTTTTGATCCAAAAAATAGCTATCAATCAGTTCCACCAGATCTGTACGATCCTGATTCGATTTGTCAATCCGGCGTTTCAGTGCCAAAGCTTCAATCGGATCAATTTCGGGATTTCTGATAATGTCTTCAAGATGCCATTGAACAGTATCAATCCAGTTTTTCAGATACAGGTAATATTCAATACTTTTAAACTCATATTTATTGTTAATTACAGCATCAACATTGTCAGTTTTGTGATAAACAAGTACCGATTCGTTGAAGATTCGGTTGCATAAGTTGGTAAAATTCATGTTGTTCTCTTTTATACATCAAACATTTAGTTTGACAATTAAATTATTTTTTGAAAATCTTATTAATAACCGGAATTACTTTTAGCGGAAAATCGCGTTTTACCAATAACACCAAAAAGATAAACATTAAAACGGATTTTAGTCCGAAATTGACAGATTTGTAAGGCGTTTCAATAAAAAGACTTATAACATAAAGTAATACGGTAACTCCTGTATAAAGTCCAATTGTTTTCAAATCGTATTTAATAGGCATATTTTTTTGTCCGTAATAATACGAAATCACCATGACGACAAAATAACAGACAAAAGCTGCCCAAGCAGAAGCCATATAACTGAAAATTGGAACAAAAATAACATTTATTACAACGATAATTATAGTCCCAACAATTGAAAACCAGGCTCCATACATAGTTTTGTCGGTAAGTTTATACCAAAGTGAAAGATTGAAAAATACACCCTGAAAGATAAACGAAAATAAGACAATCGGTACTACCTTCAGTCCCGCCCAATAATCATGTTGAATGATATATTTGAATATATCCAGGTAAAGAACCATGCCGAGAAAAATCAACATTGAAAAAATGACGAAAAATTTCATTGCATCGGCATAAGCCGCTAAACTGTTTTTGTCTTTGTGTTGCGCAAAAATAAATGGCTCGTAAGCATATCGAAAAGCCTGTGTGAACATAAGCATGACCATGGCAATTTTTGACGTTGCACCATAAATTCCGAGTTGTGCCGCACCTTCTTTTCCAGGCATTAAAAATGGAAAAAGAATTTTATCTAACGTTTGGTTCATTATTCCGGCAATTCCAAGTATTAGTAATGGCAGCGAATAAACCAGCATTTTTTTGAGCAAAACTTTGTCGAATTCAAATTTTACAACGAAAATATCCGGAATTAAAGCTAGTGAAACCAATGTTGTTGAAAGTAAATTAGAAACAAATACATAACCTACACCATAATGTGGATTGTAAAACCAGTCAATCAGAGTCGGTGCTTTTACAGCAAGCCAAGGACAAACCACCAGAAAGAACAGATTGAAGAAAATGTTGGTGAAAATCATAAACAATTTCAATCCGGCAAACCTGATTGGACGATTTTTATATCGTAAATAAGCAAAAGGGATACAACCAAAAGCATCCATTGCTACAACCACACCCAACATTGAAATATATTCAGGATGAAGCGTGTAGCCAATTGCATTACCGATTTGATGTGAGAAAAGTACACACGAGATTGCAAAAATCAAGGATGTCAACCCAACAGCAATCAAAGTTGTACTGTACACTTTGCCGGCTTCATCTTTATTCTTATTGACAAATCGAAAATATCCGGTTTCCATTCCATACGTGAGAATAACCAATAATAAAGCCGTCCAGGCATACAGGTTCGTAACAATCCCGTAATCAGACGAACTTTCTAGCACATAAGTATAAAGCGGAACCAACATCCAATTCAGGAATTTTCCCAAAATGCTGCTGACTCCGTAAATGGCGGTTTCTTTCGCCAGTTTTTTCATTTGTTCTGCCATAAATTTAATGTGCCAATATGCTAATGACTAATGATTTATTTTAAATTTTAAATCAACATGCTGATAATTAAATTAGTTATTTTGATTTGAAGAAATTCAATATTTTTTCCATCCATTTCATTTCGGGTGATGCTTCAAAATCTTCCGGTTTCAAATATCCTTGTTCTAAAAGTAATTTAATGGCTTCTTCGGCTTGTTCTGTACGTACCTGAAGCTTCACACCGCCTACTACCAGACCAGTCCCGTAAGTGGCGGCCATATTTTCATCTTGCCCAAAACACTCAATTTCAAAAGATTCTAAAAAGGATTTTGCCATTTCAAAATCACTTATATTGTTGAATGTTCTCAATGTTACTAATTCGTCCATAACTTAGTATTTGTTATCTATACTCCCCTTCAGGGGTTGGGGGTTTTAAAAAAGCGTCCCTGTTTCTCCGAATTTCACTTTTCCTAAATGTTTATAAGCCAATTCAGTTACTTCACGACCGCGTGGAGTTCGTTTCATAAAACCCTCTTTAATCAAAAAAGGTTCGTAAACTTCTTCCAACGTTCCTGAATCCTCGCCCAAAGCCGTTGCAATGGTTGTCAAACCAACAGGACCGCCACCGAACTTATCGATAATCGTATTCAGAATTTTATTATCAATTTCGTCTAAACCAAATTTATCAATATTCAGTGCTTCCAATGCATATTGTGAAATTTCCAAATCGATGCTTCCGTTTCCTTTTACCTGTGCAAAATCACGTACCCGTCGAAGCAAGGCATTTGCAATACGTGGCGTTCCACGACTTCTACCTCCTATTTCCAAGGCAGCTTGATTTTCAATTTTTACATTTAATAAATTAGCAGAACGTTTGATAATTCCTGTAATTACTTCAATATCATAATACTCAAAATGGCAATTTATTCCGAAACGGGCACGTAAAGGTGCAGTCAATAAACCGCTTCTTGTGGTAGCGCCAATCAAAGTGAACGGATTCAAATCTAATTGAATGGAGCGCGCACTCGGACCCTTATCAATCATGATATCAATGCGATAATCTTCCATGGCCGAATATAGATATTCTTCCACAATCGGGCTCAGACGATGAATTTCATCGATAAAAAGTACGTCGTTTGGTTCCAGACTCGTAAGCAAACCGGCCAAATCTCCCGGTTTATCAAGCACTGGCCCGGAAGTGATTTTAAAACCGACGTTCAATTCGTTGGCAATAATGTTCGAAAGCGTAGTTTTGCCCAATCCGGGAGGTCCGTGAAGCAAAACATGGTCGAGCGATTCGGTACGCATACGAGCCGCCTGCACAAAAATCTTCAGATTCTCGACAATCTTATTTTGTCCGGCAAAATCTGAAAAACTCAGCGGACGCAAAGCATTTTCAAATTCTTTTTCGCCGTTTCGGTTGTTTCGTATGTCAAAATTTTCTTCCATTTTCTCGAGCGATCAGCGGCTTTTAGCCACTTGACGCGTTATCTCATTAATTTATTTTATCCGACAAACGGCATTTAGCCGTTGTTCGGTAATGTCAATTCCCTGAACACCTCTTCCATGCTTCTTTCAATTTCCTTGATTGTCAGAATCTTATTCTTTGTTTTTACCGCAAAATCAAAAATGTCAGTTCGAATATCCGAATTTGCAATAATTGTAAAATGGCTTTCAGAAATCCGATTTACGACTGAAATATCGTTTAATTTTTCCAACTCTTTTATTTCAACTGCGCTTGCAAATTCCACTTCCAGATGAAAACTATTTTCGTCAAAAGCTTTTATTTTTGATAAATCGGCATAATCTGCCACAATTTCTCCTTTATTGATTACAATTACCCGATTACATATTGCTTTGATCTCCTGCATGATATGCGTGCTTAGCAAAACGGTTTTATCTTTTCCGATTTCACGAATCAAACTGCGGATTTCTTCCAATTGATTCGGATCGAGTCCGGTTGTTGGTTCGTCCAAAATCAATACTTTTGGATTAGGAATCAATGCTTGAGCCAAACCTACCCGCTGACGATAACCTTTCGATAATTGTCCAATTTTTTTACGAAATTCAGGTCGTAAACCTACTTTATCTATCAATTCATTTACACGCTGTTCTTTCTCTTTTTTCAAACCGTATGTTTCCGCCACAAAAAGTAAATATTCCTTCACGTACATGTCAGAATATTGTGGATTCTGCTCAGGCAAATAACCAATTAATGCACTGGTTATAAGTTGATTTTCACTTACTTCTAATCCACAAATTTTTGCCGAACCACTTTCATAATTCAGCGCGCCAGCCAGAATTTTCATTGTCGTGGTTTTCCCAGCTCCATTTGGTCCGAGAAAACCAACTACTTCAGCTTCGCCGATTTCAAAGCTGATATTATTGAGAACAGTTTGTTCGCCGTATTTTTTTGTCAGGTTTGAAATGCTGATAGACATAACATTTAGTTGGTAGTTTTTAGTTGGTAGTAACCAAAAACAAAAGTAACTAAAAAAGCTTGGATTTTGGTTTGAATAAAAATAAAATGAGCGAAAGAAGTATATACCAGAAAATTATTGGAGCAAAAGCATTTAGACGGAAAAATCCGAATATCAGAAGGCAACCGATTAAAAAGATATATTGATCCTGATTATCTTTCCATTTCAAATTTTTTACTTTCAAGGCAAACATAGGAATTTCTGCAACCAGTAAATAGCTGAATAATAAAGTGAGCACGATTAAAAGCCAGACATTTGCGACCAAAAATGTTGAAAATGAAAATGCCATTCCACCCCAGAAAATAGCATTTGCAGGTGTAGGCATTCCGATAAATGAAGAAGTTTGTCGTTCGTCAATATTGAATTTTGCTAACCGCAAAGCCGAAAAGATCGGAATTAGAAATGCAACGAAGGGAATCCATTCGTTTAGTTGAGCTTCAGTTAAAAGAGAAAAAACAATAAATCCGGGAGCAACCCCGAAACTTACTACATCAGCTAAAGAATCAAGCTCTTTTCCCATCGGCGAATAGGCGTGCAGTAAGCGTGCAGCAAAACCGTCGAAAAAATCAAAAACTGCCGCCACTAGCATTGCAATAAATGCACCCTGATAATTGTGGTTAAATGCCAGATATACAGCAATACAACCTGAAAATAGATTAAGGCAAGTGATGAAATTGGGAAGCCAACCAAAATACAGCCCCCCGACCCCCGAAGGTGGAGAAATAGTATGTTTTTTCTGTTTAATGTTTTTCATTCTGCAATCTTTTAATTTATTAAAGTCTCCGCCAGTTGGCGGAGGAATTAGGGGGCTTTACTATCTATCCAAATTGTAACAGGGCCATCATTTATCAAAGACACTTTCATATCGGCAGCAAAAGTTCCGGTTTGTACTTCTTTACCAAGCTTCTGACTCAGGGAATTGCAAAAATGTTCGTAAAGCGGAATGGCAATTTCATGTTTTGCGGCTTTAATATACGAAGGTCGATTTCCTTTTTTTGTTGTTGCTTGTAGGGTAAACTGACTTACAACCATAATTTCGCCACTTACATTTAAAACCGAACAATTCATTATGCCGTTTTCGTCATCAAAAATGCGTAGCCCGATTGCATTAGAAGCCAACCTTTCGCTATCTTCTTCGGTATCTTCATTTTCTATTCCTACTAAAATCAATAAACCTTTATGGATTTGAGATTTGATTTTTCCATCAATTTCTACCGAAGCTTCGTTAACCCGTTGAATTAAAATACGCATATCTCTTTTTCAGTAAAAGTCTTTAAAACTACAAAATTATAAAAAAATACGGATAGTCAATTTAAACATGCACAAAACACCAGGACTAACACATTAAAATATATCAATTTTCATGTCTCTGGTTATAAATAAATTTATATAAGCATCTTAAATACAACATATTATTTGTTTAAGTCTTGATTTATTAGTAATTTGGGATCATTTCATGTTTTGTCTGATAAATGAAGTTTCACAATCCTCATGTGTTTTTTTATTTGTTGCAAACAAAGAAACGATGATTTTTTGTTTTAACCCATATTGCAACGAATATCGGTCAAATACGGTCAATTTAATCAAATTAGGGTGATAATTGTTGGGGTCAAAGGCATAATATTCTGAAAATCAAAGTATGGTTATTTCAAAATGCTTAGTAGTTCCATGAAAAAAGTTATTTTATAAGAAAATGCTTGCAACTTTTGAAGTATGTATTTTAAAGCGACATTTCGACACAACCTTACTAGTTGAAAATCCGATTGGTATTATCGATTGTTTGAAATCCATCGAAATGCTTTGGACGGAGTTCGTCAGCGGAAAGTTTTGTCTCTAGGATTTATTAACGAGTTTAGCGAAAAAGAAAACACAAGCAAAAATATCCTTTGACGCATCAGTGGTATAAAATAAAACCTAAAAAACAATGTACTGCCAAGCACGCAAAAAAAGAGAAAGAGAACTAACGCAAGAGAAAGCTATAAAACAAAAGAAATCTGCACGTTAATCAAATGGGAACAAATCCCGGAAGGAAGTGCAAAAGAGGAAACTGAGTGTGACGTTTTTTTTTACAAACCTACTTAAAAGGGAATATGGATATAACGAGTATAAAAAAAGCATCACTCTACAGCAATGCTAATTCCACAAATTCGTCTGACTGCATAAAGCAGTCGGACGATAAGTTTACAAATCAGAAAGGATTTTATGTAATTGTTCTTTCGTTTTTCCAAGTTTAATTTGCAAACGACCCATCATTTCTTCTTTTTTGCCTTCGGCAAATAACAAATCATCATCAGTCAGGGTAGCAAAACGTTGTTTCAGTTTGCCTTTCTGTTCGTCCCAGTTTCCTTTTAGTTCAGTAGTGTTCATAATTTTAATTTTTATTGATGTGTAATTCTATTGCTGTATAGTTCATGAATTCAAAAGCCAAAATCTTTACATATTATCATTTAAAAGCATATAAAACCGACAATACCAGTCTGAAAAATTTATAATCTAGTCTTGATTCGTGTAAAAAAAAGTGATATGCTATAAATATAGATCTAATCGGATATTATGAAATTCTTCTTTTGTTTTGCCAAGTTTTTTATGAAGGTTTTCCATCATTTCTTCTTTTTTCCCCTCGTCAAATAACAAATCATTGTCAGTAAGGATTTCAAAACGCATTTTCAAAATGTCTTTGTGTTTTTCCCAGTTGCCGATTAATCCATTTGTTTTCATAATGTTTAAGTTTTATAAGGTTACTAATGCATAGAGCTACAAAGATCGTGTATAATTTCGCTGGAAACTTACACAATACCGATTAATAGTTACAATATTCACGGATTTGTTTGTTGATTTAAGCATCTGAAAATTAAACAAATAATAAGTCATTCATAAATAGTCTGCTGTTTATTAGGTTACTAACAGAGGACAATAATAATTTAGCAAGACTGTTGATTATATATTTGACAGGATTTTATGTAATTGCTCTTTCGTTTTTCCCAGTTTAATTTGCAGACGACCTATCATTTCTTCTTTTTTTCCTTTGGCAAATAGCAGGTCGTTTTCGGTTAAGGTAGCAAACCGTTGTTTCAGTTCGCCTTTTTGCTTCTCCCAGCTTCCCTCTAATTCGATTGTATTCATGATTTTAGTATTTATTGTTGTAAAGCTTTATTATTGCAAAGTTAGTGAATAAGGATGCCGAAATCCTTACATAAAACAGATTAAAAGTTACAAAATTCACAGATTCTAATTTGTAAGAACGAATTATGTTGTTGATTCTTACTCATAAACCAAAACTGATAGCTGAAAACGAATATTTTGTTAAATGAATAAATATTTTTATCTTTGACACAAAATTACTAAAGAAGATTCCACGCAGTCATTGCAGGCTTGACCCGCAATGTATTGCGAATTTCAAAACAAAAAATATAATTTTCCGAAAACTAATTTTCCGAATTCACGTTTAATACTAAATTGTTTTGAAATGAATAGAATGTTGTTTTTATCAATTTTAGTTATACCCGGTATTTTTCCTTTTCAAACTCAAGCTCAGCGAAAAAAAATGTTACAGCAGTATCTCGAAAAAAGTTTAGACCGTGATGCAGCTCCCAATACCGGACCTGTTCCTGATTACAACGATTTGTTCTTTTGGGCGGCTTCACCTTATAAACACGACGCAAGTGACAGAATACCTGCATTCCTGAAAAAAGAAAAACAAGAAGATTCCGGGGTTGATGTGTTTTTTATCCATCCCACGTCGTTCATTGGAATGAGTAACGAAGAAGGAATTTTGGAGCCCGGAGCCGATAGGTTGAATATTTTGAAAGAACTAAAACCAGTTTCGTGGAATGCCGATCTGACTGACACAACAGTAAATAACCGGACTGATTTCCGCACGATTCTTTATCAGGCTACAGTTTTCAACGGAAGTTGTCGTGTCTTTGCACCTCGTTATCGACAGGCCAATATCAAAGCATTTTTTATACGAAATTTCCCGGTTGCACAAAAAGCGTTGGATTTGGCTTACAGTGATGTTCGAAGTGCTTTTGAATATTACCTAAAGAATGAAAACAACGGTCGTCCTATTATTATCGCTTCACATAGTCAGGGGAGTTTGCATGCCATTAGGCTTTTGAAGGAGTTTTTTGACGGAAAACCTTTACAGCAAAAGTTGGTTTGTGCCTACATTGTTGGTTATCAAATACCAGAAGATGCTTTTAAACATATTCCGGTGGGTGATTCGGCGGAAGCAACCAGTTGTTTTGTAGGTTGGAGATCTTTTCAGAAAGGAGAGATAAACAGTCAGATAAAGGAAGAAAAAGGAAATTCGGTTTGCGTAAATCCACTTACCTGGACAACATCTACCCAATGGGCGCCGGCATCTATGAATGCGGGTTCATTGTTTGGTTTCAATACATTGAATTCGCACGCTGCAAGTGCAGGCATTGAACCGGATTCAAAGATATTGTGGGTTTCATTCCCAAAAGAAGCAGGAGAGTATGTGAAAAGACTGAAAAACCTGCATGTATATGATTACAATTTGTTTTGGATGAACATTCGTGAAAATGTAAAACAAAGAATTGACGCTTATTTCAGAAAGACGAATAATCAGATCTAATTTTATACGGACATTTCTTTTAAGCCTTTCAGTTTAATACTGGAGCTGTTTTTTCTTCCTTCGCCTTTGATTTTTCTTTTTTTACAGCATCCTGTTCTTTCTGTTCTGCTTTCCGTTTCTGTTTTTCGAAATAACCTCTGAAAAGAAAATTATGTTTTACAGCAGTCATATTTTCATCTAATCCTTTGGAACTCTTTTTCAGGTTTATCATGGTCTCATTCAAGTTTTCAGCAAAGGTTGTATCTCTTATTAACCGTCCGAGTGTTCCATTTCCGGTATTAATATCATTCATCGTTTTTGTAAGTTGTTTCGATATGACCATTGCATTACTGACAGTAACATTCAGTTTGGCCATAATAGAATCTGTGCCGGTCAATCCTTGCGAACTCTTTTTAAAATTCAATACAGTCTGATTTAAATTTTCAACCAGAGTTGTATCCTGAATCAATCGACCCAATGCTCCTTCACCTTTGTTTATTTTATTCATTATCAATGCAAGTTGGAGAGAGATGTCTTCAGCATTATATGCTGTTTTTTTTAAACTTGCCATCACAACATCTGATCCTTTTAAACCGCTGGAAAACCTATTCAGATTTGCAACGGTTTGATTCAAATTTCCTGCAAGAATTGAATCACGTATTAACATATTAAGCGTGCCATTTCCACTATTAATATTGTTTGAAATATCAGATATTTGTTTTGATATATCCTCTACATTAGCTGTAGTTGCATCCAATCGTGCCATGATGGCACTTTTTTCAATTGTTTGTATGGATTCAAGACCTTGTCCTTCTTTTGCCAACGGAGCGTAAGTGCTTCCGGGGAGGATAATAATAAGTTTATCGCCAATTAATCCATCAGAACCCAATGTAACTTTACAGTCCGATTTGATAAACTGCCAAACGTCTGTTTTTATCGTCAGATCAACGCGTACCGTCGTATCATTGACGATTGTTATATTGTCAACTGAACCAACATTGATCCCTGAAAAACGAACATTATTACCAACCTGTAATCCACTTACATTCGAAAAAGTGGATGTAAGTTTAAAAACCGGATTAAATAAGTTCTTTTGCTTTCCGATAATAAATATGGCAATTACAAAAAGAGTCAAACCTCCGACAACAAATAACCCCAATCTGACTTTAAAATTTTGAGTACGTGTATCCATGTTGCTAAAGTATATTTTGTTAATTAAAAAAGTTTTACAAAGCTTTATATATAAGTAACATTTTTCACTCCTTAATAGTTGAAATTTATAGTGATAGTGTATTGTTCTTATGTCATATATCGAAGCTTTCTAGGAATTTACCTTATAGAATAATCTATCCTTATTGTTGAAATAAACAATAAGGATAGATTTCAAATTGATACGATATATTGTTCCTATTACTTGTCAGTTATAGGTACTGCTATTATTTTGCCTTTTCTTCTTTCGCTTTTATAGCATCCTTTTTTTTCTGTTCTGCTTCTCGTTTCTTTTTATCGAAATAACCTTTAAACAGGAAATTGTGTTTTGCAGCGTCCATATTTTCATCCAGTCCCTTGGTACTCTTTTTCAGATTGATAATAGTTTGGTTTATATTTGAAGATATAGTTGTATCCCTGATAAGCATTCCCAGTGTTCCGTGGCCTTTATTAACCTTCAACATGATATCAGCTAATTGATCCGTTATGACTTCAATGTTTTTAGCGGTCACACTTACACTCTGCATAATGGCATCCATTTCAATTGGCTCCACGGCCTGAAGGGTCTGACCATCTTTAACAGATTCGGATTCGGAACTTCCATGTGTTATTGTCAATACTTTATCGCCAATAATACCTTCGGAACCAATGGTGGCTTCACAGTCGGTTTTGATAAACGATTGAACATCTTTACGGATAATCATACCAACCTTTACTGATGAATCATTAATTATTTTAATGCTTTCTATTGTCCCGACGTTGATGCCGGAAAAACGGACATTGTTGCCAACCTGCAAGCCTCCGACATTCTTAAAAGTAGTACACAGTTTAAAAACCGAGTCGAAAAGTTGTTTTTGTCTTCCAATCAGAAAAATACCGGCTCCAAAAAGCAGCAAGCCACCGAGTACAAATAATCCTAAGCGTACTTTGAATCGAGATGAATGTGTATCCATTTTTTTTTAGATTATAAGAACCAAGATTCAAGAACCAAGACAGTTATTGTTGGTGCTATTATCTTTGTTCTTTGTTCTTAATTCTGTGTTTATTATTCTTTATTTTATCTTTTATCTTTTATCTTTATTCTTTTGTCTTTATTCTTTTGTCTTGGTTCTTGGCTCTTGATTCTTGGCTCTTGCCTCTATTTAAAGAACGCTTTGATAATCGGATCAGTCGATGTTTCGAAATCTTTTAGATTACCATCGGCATAAATTGCTCCATCCTGAAGCATGATGATCCGATCGCCGGTTGTTCGGGCACAATTTATATCATGAGTAATAATAATAGACGAAGTTTTTAATTCTTTCTGAACTTTATTGATTAGCAAACTTATTTCATCCGATGTTACCGGATCAAGGCCTGTAGTTGGTTCGTCGTATAACATAATCAAGGGATTGACCACAATGGTTCGCGCCAAACTGATTCGTTTTCGCATTCCACCCGAAAGTTGCGAAGGCATTTTGTCAATCGCGTGAGCAAGACCCACGTGTTCCAACGCATCGTTTATTTTTACGTCCATTTCTGTTTGTGTAAGTTTCTTTTCCATTCGCTTTAAAGCAAATTCCAGGTTTTCTTTCACCGTCATTGAATCGTATAGAGCACCACTTTGGAAAAGAAATCCGACTTTCTTTCGCAATTCACTTAATTCTTTTGTTTTTAGTTGAGAAACATCTTTTCCCAGAACTTTTATTGTTCCTTCATCCGATTTCAACAACTGAACGATACATTTTATAAGTACAGATTTTCCTGATCCGGATTTTCCAAGAATTACCAAATTTTCACCGGTACGGAGTTCGAACGAAACATCATTTAAAACGGATTGTTCTCCAAATCCTTTTTTCAGATGACTGATTTCTATAATCGGGTCATCTTTTTTTCTATCGGATAAAATAGCTGTATTTTCTGTCTGAGTGTTATTCATAATACTATTTTTTTTATTCTTAGCCTCTTTTTTTTCTTCCTCTACTCTTTCTCCCTCTCCTCTTGGAGAGGGTCGGGGTGAGGTATTCAGGGTCGGGGTGAGGTATTTTTATCTCAGCATATCAGTTATTTGAACGGCAATCATATCAACAATAATCACTAGTAATGAAGATACTACAACTGCAGAGTTAGCTGCTTTTCCCACACTCTCTGTCCCACGACCAGCCGTGAAGCCTTTATAACAACCTACCAATCCGATAACTGCACCGAAGAAAAATGATTTTATAAGTGACGGAAATAAATCGTTAAAACTAACTGATCCGAATGCCTGAGAAAAAAACAAAAAGAAATTGACATCACCTTTTATATTTACGCCAATCCAACTTCCGATAATTCCGAAACCATCAGCAAACGTCACCAAAATAGGCAACATCAAAGTGGCTGCTAGTACGCGTGTAACTACCAGATATTTCATCGGATTGGTTGCCGAAACTTCCATGGCATCAATTTGTTCCGACACTTTCATT
>JBBRTR010000025.1:0-27357 GCA_038244215.1 Bacteroidales bacterium | reverse complement strand
TTCTAATTTTTATATAATTAAATATTTTTGTATTCTTACTTTGTAAAAAAAATGATTCTCTCAATTGAAAAAAAATACAACTTTTTCCAACCAAATAATTTTTTTAATACAATTTTTTAATTTTTTGATTTAAATTACACTTTGGCACGATTAATGCTATTGATAATTACTCGATATTTTTGATTTTCAGGTATTAATATGCCAAAGTCAACAAAACATTATTCATTTTCCTTCGTTAGAGATAAATAGGTATTGGAATATTTCAAAATAAAATTATATATAGATGAAACGGGCAAAAGAACTGAAGATATTCAGGAAGATCAGTATTGAATATCTTAAAAACATGTATCGGAAAAGTGTTGAATATGTATTTGACAAAAACTCATGGAAATCGACTGCACCGGATAGTTACGGTAAATCGAAAATTTTACTTCACACCCGAAAATCGATTAAAAAAGTAGGTGAAGAATTGAAAATTTTCAGAGCACCAACTATCGTGGGGATAAAGATTATTTATCACAAAAGTATGGCTTATCTTTTTGATAGCAACTGTCAGGAATATACTTCTCGTGAAGTGTCAGAAGATAATTATCTGTTGCGCGATTTGTCAGGTTCAAGTAGATCAAACGAACAAATAGAGAAAGAACTGAAGATATTCAGATTTCCCAATATTGAGTATCTTGAACGTTTGTATTTTAAAAGTATTGGTAATTCGGCAACATTAAGCACAGTCTCTGTAATTGAATAATAAGAATTCTTCGATCTTTAGAAATCATATTTCGTTTCTAACCGGAAAAATTGAAAATTAGATTATCAAATAATACCGATACATTTTTTATTTTAACCCGTGTAAAACAGAAAAAAGCCACTTTCATTCTTATGAAAGTGGCTTTTCTATTAACCCATATTGCAGCTAATACAGGTCAAATCAGGGCTCACCCGTAAAAGTTGTGGATTAAAATAATGATTATTATTTTGTGAATCAAAATTAATAATCGATATTATGAAAAACGATCTTCATTTATTAGCACTTGTGAGATATATTTTACGCGAAGTGATTTTCCTCTATTTTTATATAACCAAGATTGAAGAACAGAACTTCAAAGAGCTTCGTATTCATTTAGATGAAAGTCAGATAGTTCCCGAAGGTTATTCGAGTATTACATTATTATCTAAAGGTTTCAATCCAGAGGCATCGAGAAAGGATGTTCCCATAGTATAATAAATCAAAAAAATACTGTTAAACTTTCAAATATATTTGAATATAAATAAAATCATTCTATCTTTGTACTCGTTACAAAATAATTAAAACTACAAAAGATGTATTCAATCGCCGATTCACACCAGTATTTGCGTAAGTTTTCCATAAAACCATCAGTTCAACGGACTGCAGTAATGGACTTTTTATTAAACAACAGAATTCATCCAACCATTGATGATATCTATCTGGCTTTGAGTCCTTCAATGCCGACTTTATCAAAAACAACAGTCTATAACACACTCGATTTATTCGTGGAACGAGGTGCTGTTCAGCCACTTGTGATTGACGAAAAAAATGCCCGATATGATGTTGATATTTCTGCACATGCACATTTCATTTGCAGAAGTTGCGGTGCGGTACACGATATCTTCAATTTGAATTCTGAATTATTTAAATTCCCGCAACACAAAGATTTTACAGTTCAGACTGTTGAAATTTCTTATACAGGCATTTGTAATGTATGTAAAGGCAATTAAAAATTGAGATAATAAATATATAGAAGCACACTTTTTTAAGTGTGCTTTTTTTATTTATACTTTTTTTATATCTTTGACCCGATCATTAAAAAAACAAATATGAAAAAAGCGACTCTTCTTTTTTGCATCTTTTTGACTGTAACGTCAGTTTTTTCCCAACAGAAAATTAAAAAAGGTTTTGGATTCGGTGCTTTACCGGCAATTTCTTACGATTCAGATTTAGGTTTCCAGTATGGTGCGCTTGTAAATTTGTATGATTACGGTGATGGATCGCGATACCCAAAATACAACCATTCACTTTATCTCGAATTGTCGACTTACACGAAAGGAACTACCATTGCCAGACTGAGGTATGATTCTGAAATGCTGATTCCGAAAGTACGTACAACATTAGATGTAGCTTATGTTCCGGATCAAATGTCTGACTTTTACGGTTTTAATGGATATCAAAGTAATTATGAAGTGGCATCAGCCAAGCTGTATCGAAATTTTTATAAAGACGAAAAAAACACATTCAGAATAAAAGCTGATTTTCAGGGATATTTCGGCGAGTCAAAATTTGGCTGGGTAGCGGGTTATGCTTTTTATAATTTCAAAATTGATACAGTCAATATAAATAAACTGAGTTTATCAGCTGTTCCCGGTGGTGATTTATTTCAAAAATATAAAACTTGGGGTTTGATTGATGCAACTGAGGCAAATGGTGGAAGTATAAATTATTTCAAAGCTGGATTGAAATTTGACAGCCGCGATCAGTTAGCTTGTCCTACTAAAGGAATTTTTACAGAAGCTGTGATACAGACGGCACCTCGATTTTTAAATCAAACAAATGCACATACAAAATTTGCCATTATTCATCGTCAGTATTTTAATTTAGCTAAAGATTTAATTTTTGCTTACCGACTTGATTATCAAACAACAATTGGAACAGATAAAGTTCCGTATTATGCACAACCTGAATTAATTACAAGTTATCTGATTGCAGCAACCAATCAGGGTTTAGGTGGTAAAAGTTCGCTTAGAGGCGTGTTGCGCAACCGCGTAATTGGCGATGCTGTTGGTTTTGGTAACTTTGAATTTCGTTATAAATTCTTACGTTTCGAATGGTTAAAGCAAAATTTCTATTTGGGTACAAATGTATTTTTCGATTCGGGGGTTATTCTGAAACCGATTGCAATGGATTTATCAAATGTGTCTTCAACTGATAAGTCGCTTTATTTCAATAATTATGCGTCAGGACAATTTCACTCATCAGCTGGGATCGGTTTAAAAGTAGGTTGGAATGAAAACTTTGTTATTTCTGCAGATTTTGGGAAAGCATTCAACGTACAAGATGGGAATACAGGGTTTTATATTGGGTTGAATTATCTGTTCTAGGATTTAAAGAAGAGTTGATATTTTTTTTATGATCTTAATTTCTATTTCTGTTCTTGTCAGTTTTCTGTATTTGATTCTGATTCTTCTTTTTATTTACGGCTGGAGTCGGAATTATACTTTCGAACCCAAAGGAAATGAGTTGGTCAACACATTTATATCTGTAATTGTAGCCTGTCGGAATGAAGAGGAAAATATTCGAAGATTAATCTCGTACATTGCCCAGCAAAGTCATCAGAATTTTGAATTAATCATTGTCAATGATCATTCGACGGATTCCACCAAAATGCGCGCCCAAAATGCAATTGCGCCTTTTTCAAATATGGTGATGATTGATGCTTTAGGTTACGGGAAAAAGAATGCAATCAATGAGGGAATTCAGGAATCTACTGCCAATTTATTTGTAACCATTGATGCCGATTGTTTCCCAACATTCCACTGGCTCGAATCCATAGTATGCTTTGTATCTAAAATGCCAACGGATTTATTGATTTGTCCAGTAAAAATATCCGATAGCAGCAATTTTTATATTCGTGTTCAGGCATTGGAGTTTATAAGTATGGTGGCTTCTGGAGCTGGAGCAGCAGGTATCAAAATGCCGATACTTTGTAATGCTGCCAATCTCGTCTTTACACGAGAAACATGGGAAAAAAGCAAGAATGAATTACACGTAGAAGAACAATCGGGCGATGATATTTTCCTGTTACAAAGTGTAAAAAGAAGGAAAGGAGTGATTAGGTTTCTAAAATCGGAAGCAGCTTTGGTCAATACAAATCCTGCTTTGTCATTGAAAAGTTTTATAAATCAGCGACGCAGATGGGCTTCGAAAGCTCCGGGTTATACTGACTGGCAGATTATTTATGTGGCACTACTTGTTTTTATTATGGCTGTTACAGAATTGGTGTTATTGTTTAAAGCTATTGATGATTTGAAATTCTTGATCGTTTTTGGAGGATTTTTCCTATTGAAATTTTCTTTGGATTTTACTTTTCTGACCATAGTAAAGAAATTCTTCCATCTCAAAAATATTACTGCCGAAACTGTATTCTTGTCAGTAATCTATCCGTTTTATATTGTGTTTATTGGAATATCAGGATTGATTTTCAAACCTAAAACATGGAAATAAGTTTATCTTGAAATAATAAGATAATCTCCTGAAAGCATCGTACGATAACGTTTAAGAGCTTCTTTCGATGGTCCGGAAGATGGTAACCCGTTTCCAAATCCGATATCATAAACAGAACCACATTTTTCGCAAATCGCCTGTCCTCTATCATTCGGAAAAACGCGCACATCAGGCTTTACTTCGTAGGGACAACTCATGTCAAAAGCGTAAAATTGTGTATTTCCAGAATCATCTAAACTAAGTCCTGAATAGACTAAAATTCCGCCATAACCAATTCTGTCGGAATCAAATTTTCTTGTTTTGAAAAGTAAAAACTGATTTGTTGAGTTTTTAAATGTGGGATAAGTACTTGTCAGATTTAACTGCAAATTGACCGGATAATCTGGAATCGATGAATAATAATTGTCATCACAGCTCGCAAAAGAAAATGCAAGTAAAAAGCAAAAGAATTGATATTTCATTATAGTACTTCTCATACTCTCTTCGACTTTTGAACTTTAAAAACTTTCAAACTTTACAAACTATTTTATCCACCCAATTCGCCAATTCGCCATAATTCATCATCGCTAAATGATAAATTTTTAAGCGCATTAATGTTATCCTGTAACTGGTTAACCGAACTGGTACCAACAATAACCGAATTCACGTCTTGTGAACGCAAACACCACGCCAAAGCCATTTGTGCCAAGGATTGACCACGTTGTAGAGCTATCTCATTCAAAGATTTAATTCTCTCAACTTTTTCAGGGGTTATCTGGTTTTTCTGCAAAAATCCATAACTGTGAGCTGCTCTCGAGTTTTCAGGAATTCCGTTTATGTATTTGTCACTTAGCAATCCCTGAGACAATGGGGAAAATGCAATAAATCCTGCTCCTTTTTCCTGAGCCAACGGAATAACCTGATGTTCAACTTCGCGGGTAAAAATACTGTAACGATCCTGATTTATTAAACAAGGTGTTCCATTTTCTTTTAAAATGCGATAAGCTTCACGTGCTTTTTCAATTGGATATTTCGAAATCCCAACGTACAAAGCTTTTCCCTGTTTCACCATATCCGACAAAGTGCCCATAGTTTCTTCAATCGGTGTATTCGAATCGTAACGATGCGAATAAAAAATATCCACATAATCAAGTTTCATCCGTTTCAGACTTTGATCCAAGCTTGAAATCAGGTATTTTCGTGAGCCGCCATCACCGTAAGGACCAGGCCACATTTCATGACCTGCTTTGGTGCTGATAATTAATTCGTCACGATGAGATGAAAACTGATCTTTCAAAATTTTGCCGAAATTTCTCTCGGCACTTCCTGCAGGAGTTCCGTAATTATTCGCCAAATCGAAATGTGTAATGCCGTGATCGAAAGCAAAACGAAGCATTTTCTCAGCTTCATCTGCATCGTCCACATCTCCGAAATTATGCCATAATCCCAATGAAATAAGCGGAAGTTGCAAACCACTGTTTCCACAAAAACGATAACCTACTGAATCGGAATAACGATCGGGAGATGGTGTGTATGTTGAATGTGACATATAATTTTGATGAAGTTTAAATTAAAACTTTACTGCAGGTGCGTTCTCAGAACCATTTTGAGCTTCAAAATATGGTTTTTCGGCAAACCCGAACATAGAGGCTATGATTGATTTCGGAGCGCGTTTGATCATCTGGTTATATTCTTTCGCCAAATCATTAAAACGACTTCTTTCCACAGCGATACGGTTTTCAGTACCTTCAAGTTGCGACTGCAATTCCAGAAAGTTTTGATTGGCTTTCAAATCCGGATAATTTTCGGTTATCATTAATAATTTTCCCAAAGCAGAACTAACCTGACCTTGTGCAGCCTGATATTCCTGTAATTTTTCAGGAGTCAGATTTTTTGGATCTACAGTAACCTGTGTTGCTTTTGCACGTGCTTCTACAACTGCTTCCAACGTTGAACTTTCGTGAGTTGCATACCCTTTTACAGTGGCAACGAGGTTTGGAATCAAATCACTTCGGCGTTGATACTGACTTTGAACATTTCCCCACTGACTGTTTACATTTTCGCGGGCATTTACCATTCCGTTATAAGCCGACATTCCCCAGAAAAATCCAAGAATAATAACACCAATTACTGATAATAAAATAAGCTGATTCTTTTTCATTTTTATGATTTTTTTGATTGTTGTTAAATGTATTTTAAATTGCTTACTGAAAACTGCTCATTGAAGAATCACCAGCCGCCTGAAGCACCTCCGCCACCGGACATCCCGCCGCCAAAGCTTCCACCGCCGCCTCCGCCGCCACCAAAACCACCGCCACCACTGAATAATCCACCGACTACAGCGCCACCAACTAGTGCACTACTTGAACGTGTCAAACGTGGTAAATTATCGTTATGATCTTCTTCGTAACCGCAGAATTTGCAATGATAGGTCGTTCGTTGCGTTCCTGAGCTAATATAAGTCGGAGCTACCAATGTTCTTTTTTCTTTCAGGATAAAAGCTTTTGTTCCACATTTCGGACATACGGAATAAACGCTCGGTTTATCGAGTGTGAAAATAGCTTCGTTGGCGCATTTATCGCATACAAAAACGTCATAATCAATTGCATGAAGCTGTTCTTCAAACTGTTGAGCCAGTTTCAAATGTGTATCTTCCTGTTTTTCTGATAGAATATGCATCATTCCATCACAGACATTACATGGAATCGGCTCCCTACGCATTTTGCGCATTACAATCTGTGCATACAAATTGGCCGGAATGATAGTCAATGGAACAGGTAAAAGTAATAAAATGTAGATTGGACTTGAAAACACTAAAATGACAATGAGTCCAATAACAGGAATAATAATTGAAAACAGGCTAATAACTCCCGATTTTTCGGTTTTCAATGCCTTGTAACGGCCTATATTGGTAGTGATTTTTGGATTATTCCGTACCTTTTGAATTGAATTCCCAATTAGAATGAAACTCAGAATAATCAAAATAAGATAGACGCCCGAAGCAATTGGAAGTACTTGATCCCACGAAACTTTATTGGTTATTTTTTCTGCAACCGGCTCTTTGCGAATTATCCGACTCATTTGATTCAGACCGGATAAAATTCCGGCATCATAATTCCCCGATTTAAACTCAGGAATCATATTTTCTTCAATAATACCCTTACATGCCGCATCTGTCAGAACTCCTTCCAAACCGGTGCCGACTTCGATTTTAACTTTGCGGATGTCCAGTACAAATAAAATTAAAACTCCATTGTCCTGATTTTTACTTCCGATTCCCCAGGCTTTGAAAAGTTCATTGGCAAACATATTATAATCAGCTTGACCAATAGAATTTACAGCAACAACAGCAATTTCAGCATGGGTTTTAGCCCGAAGTGAATCAATTTGTTCATTCATTTGCTGAACATATTCTGGTTTTAAAATTCCATCCGGATTACTTACAAATGCATGTGCATCAGTCAAAATCGGATTCGGAACGCTTTGTACGGTATATTCCCCTGCAGAAACAAAACCTGTCATAGCACAAAGAATGAAAATCAAAAGCTTTTTCATAATAATGTAATATTAAAAAATCGGATAACTGTTATAAACAGAATCAATTTTGAGAATCAACCAAGTCCACTTCGAAAATAAGTGTGGAATATGGCGGGATCTTTACATTGGTCGATAAAGTATCGTACCCCAACTTACTCGGAACATATAACACATAAGTCCCTCCACCGTTCATTTTGGTGATACCTTCCTGCCAACCGGGAACAAGACTCGACAAACTGAAAACAACACCGGTTCCTGAATCGAAAGTTGAACCGTCGATCAAAGTGCCTTTGTAATTCACTTTCACATAACTGTTTATGCTTGGTTTGCGTTGGTATCCCTGATGTATAACTTTGTATTGTAAGCCTGAAGCTGTAGTTAAAATATCAGTTTTGGATTTATTGGTTGCCATCCATTGTTCGTTTTTTAGTCTCCAATCGGCCCATTCGTTTTCGTGACAAGCTGGTAAAATAATGGTTATCATTAAAATCAAAAGAAAGAATAATGCAGGTCGTTTCATTTTAGTTGTTGTTATAATTTTGTTGTATATATCTGTATTACAGTTTATTTATTTTTATTTTTATAAAGTTGTGAAAATGACTGATTGGAGAATTTTGGCATTTTGCGTCTTGGTCCCCAACCAAAATAATTAAACGGATACGTTCCGACATTTTTTAGGAAACCAGGAAATAAGTCAAATCCGATTCGTTTTGAACTAATCATTCTGAATCCTTTCATCAATATTTTCTCAGCTTTAGGACGAAGATTTTGTTCTACCGTTTTTCTTCGATTTGAAAGTAAAATATCCGTCAATGGAATTTTTACCGGGCAAACTTCTACGCATTTTCCACAAAGTGTGGATGCAAAACTGAGATGCGAAAAATCCTTGAATCCACGTAAAAATGGAGTCAAAACTGAACCAATCGGGCCGCTGTAGGTTGTGTCATAGGTATAACCACCAATGGTTTTATACACGGGACAAGCGTTTAAACACGCTCCACAACGAATGCAGGCTAATGATTCATATGCTTCGTCATCTGCAAAAACATTTGTCCGACCGTTGTCGAGCAAAATAACGATCATTTTTTCCGGTCCGTCCACTTCATTTGTCTGGCGCGGTCCTGTGAAAATGGTATTATATGCAGTAATTTGTTGACCAGTTCCATGTGACGCCAGCAAAGGATAAAACAAGCCGAGCTGTTTCATTTCAGGTATTATTTTTTCAATTCCTGCAATGACAATATGCAATTTTGGAAATGCAGTTGACATCAATCCGTTTCCTTCATTTTCAGTCACCGAAATTCCACCAATATCAACAATCAGAAAATTAGCTCCCGTGACACCAACTTCCGCTTCGGTATATTTTTTTCGTAAAACCTGACGTACATATTCCGTCATTTCTTCAGGCGTACTATCAATTGGTGTTCCGAATTTTTCATTAAAAAGTTTTGCAATGTCACCTTTCGATTTGTGCATTGCGGGTGTCACAATATGATATGGTTTTTCGCCAGCCAGCTGAACAATGAATTCACCCAAATCGGTTTCAACCGATTCGCAGCCTAGTCGTTCAGCCGTTTCGTTTAGTTCAATTTCCTCGGTGGTCATCGATTTACTTTTGACCAACAATTTTGCATTGTTTTCTTTCAGAATTTCTTCAATAAAAGCTGTTGCTTCGGCGGCATCGTTTGCCCATCGTACATCAACTCCCCGCGAACTTATTTTTTCTTCAAATTCCAGTAAATATTTAGCCCAGTTTTTTAAAACTTCTCTTTTAATTTCTGCAGCCTGATTTTTAGCTACTTCCACGTCGTTATAACGTGCCATTCCTTTACTCACCGCTGCATCGTAACGTGAAATATTGAATTTAATCGTGTTCCGATGTTTCATATCGAAAGCGATTGCTTCTGCGTCGTGTGTAAATTTATGAACCTGTGACATTAATGACTAACTTCTAAAGAACCCCTAACCCCTGAAGGGGAATTAAGTTGTTCATATTTACTTTATTTTGCTCTTTGTTCATTTTACTGTTAAGTTGATAATTATCATTAGTAATAGTTCTTGTTCCCCATTAGAGGTTAGGGGTTTCATTTCTCAAATACAAAAGTGAAACTTCCAATTCGGTTTCCATCCACAAAAAAATCAGTGCGATAGGTTCCTTTGGGTAAAATTTCACCTACTTTCCAATAAATCACATCTTTTAGAGCGTCTCCGGTATATTCAAATTTTTTTGAGGCCGAATAGACTATATCTTTATTCTCAAACGGAAAAACGTTGTTCGGACTTTTAGTCAAAACATCGTCGTCAGGTCTTGTAATCCGAAGATAAATAACTTTTTCGCCTGTCGTAGCGGTAACGTTTTTGCCAATAGTATAATTAAACTGTAGATTGGCAGTTTGCGAAAACCACGATGTTTTGCGGTTGTGAATATTCAGCGGAACCATACTAAAATTCGTAATTTCCAGCATAGAAGCCCTTGTAACCACTTCATTCAAACTTTCTTTATCTTTCGACAATTGATTAACTGTTTCAGTTGCAGCCTTATATTTGCGGTGTACTTCGACATTCTCTGTTTTCAGCGCTTTATTCATGGAATTCAGCGAATCAATCTGATTTACATATTGAATCATAACAGTTCGCACAGTTGCCAACTCAGCTTTCAATTGTGCAATACGTCTGGCATTGGTTGATTTTGTAACACGTAATTCATCCAGAAGTTGCTGAACCTTGGTTTTTTGGTCATTCAACAAATGAATAAGCGAATCGTTATGAATATTGGAAGTGTAGCCATCGAATTCCAGATTCAAATCCGAATATTCTTTTTCTACTTGTTGTTTTTCAAAATTCATTTGGTCTACCATCTCGCTCATTTCCTGGTCTTTTTGACTCGATTTTCGAACCAGAAATGCAACGGCAATAACCAACACGACAACGACAACCGCTGCAATAGTAATAATGATTAAATTGTTTTTCTTCATACTAAAAACTGAAATACGGTTCTTTCAGGAATTCTTTAAAGTGCAGAAAGCACTTTTTCAAGCTTGACTCCTCTTGAACCTTTAATTAAAATATAGTTCCCGCGAATAGGATTTTTATCCAGATAAACGAGAAGATCCGTCACATTATCAAAACATTGATACGGATTTCTTGTGTTTTTAAATTCTTTGCCCACTAACAAAACGTTTACAAATTTGTTTTGTTGCACTAAATCCATTACTTGCTGATGTTCGTCATGGCTCTGTCTGCCCAATTCGAACATGTCGCCCAAAATCAGTGTTTTTTGTTCAACTTGCATTTGTGCAAAATTAAGAATTGCAACCCGCATGCTCGATGGATTTGCATTGTAAGCATCCACCACCAGTTTGTTGTTTTCCGTAATAGTTAGTTGCGAACGGTTATTTTGCGGAGTATAATTTTCCAAACCATGCTTAATTTCGTCCATCGAAACATTAAAATAGTCGGCAATAGTCACTGCAGCAAGCACGTTTTCGGCATTATAAGAACCGATTAATTTCGTTTTTATTTCAAATGAATCATACGAATCAACTTCACATTTCATTTCAAGAAACGGAGAACAGTTTTCAATTTCAGCAGTCATATAGCAAGCAGACTTTTTAGAATTCAGACAATATTTCTTCACTTTCGCCAAATCAAATCCCGATTTTAGAGCCATTTCCACTAAATCGGTGTTATTTTTATTTATAAAAATATTCTTTCCGTGTCCGGCAATAAAATCATAAAGTTCAGCTTTCGTTTTTTTTACACCTTCGAACGAACCGAAACCTTCGAGATGGGCTTTGCCAACGTTGGTAATAATTCCATAATCGGGTGAAGCAATTTCACACAACATTTTTATTTCGCCCGGATGATTTGCTCCCATTTCAACAATTGCCAGTTGATGTTCGGGCTTCAATAGCAACAAAGTGAGTGGAACACCGATATGATTGTTCAGATTGCCCTGAGTGCAAAGAATGCAGTATTTTTCTCTCAAAACACTGGCAATCAATTCTTTTGTGGTCGTTTTTCCATTTGTCCCTGTTATTCCGATAATTGTTGTGCCTAGCTTTTTGCGATGAACCGCTGCCAGATTCTGAAGAGCTTCAAGCACATTCTCAACTAAAATAAACCGATCATCAATTGCATATTCAGCTTCATCAACTACTGCAAAAGCACAGCCTTTTTCCAAAGCAGTTAAAGCAAATGCATTTGCATTAAAATTTTCACCTTTGAGGGCAAAAAACAGAGAACCCTCAGGACAAACACGGCTATCGGTGCAAATGACAGGGTGTTGTTGGAAAATAGGGTATAGCTCCATTTTTATAAATACTTTTTTGGTTGATTAGTATGCAAAAATAATCATAATCCTATGAAATAAAGATTTAATACAGATAATATTGAAAAAAAGACTAAACCGTCAACATAGTTTAGTCTTTTTGAAATTTTATATTGATTGTTGTTTTTAAAATTGATAAGCAGCCGAAACGTACCAGCCTTTCTGGTATAAATTCCCCGTTCCCGATTTGTCCAGATTGTTGATTCCGAAATCGTAACCGCCTTTAAGTTGGTATTTTTTCCACTGAACACCACCACCAACTCCAATTTGAAGATTAAGACGGTTCAGTTGATAATCGGTACCGCTATATCGATTGAAACTTCCTGGTTTAATATAAAGAGGATCGTTTTCTGAATACGTTTGAGTCGAAGTAATTTTCATATTCTGAAATAATCCAATATTAAAATTAGGTCCGGCAAATGCAAAAACCTTCAAGTTTTTTGTAATTGGATACGTATAAGTCACACGAAGTGGAATATCCAAAAAATGTCCAAATGTTTGATAAGTAACAGTTTGAGAATTTGGATAACCTTGTAATTTGTCGGCATAAACAATATTGTACAAAGCACCGGTGAGTAAACTTAAATTATTTTTCAAATCAAATTCGGCAGTTCCTCCAAGTTTTATCCCGTTGAAATATGTAGAACTTGAAGTTGGACCTAAACGCACCGGATTGTTATAACCTAATTCGAGGCGATAAGTCTGAGCATTTGCCAAACTTGCTACAACTAAAAAAGCTAACAATAAGTATAATTTCAACGCTTTCTTCATATTGATTATTTGATTTTTAATAGACAGCAAAGATAGATTTTTTTCACGATTTAAATACTATCAGTGTCAGTCGATTGATAATAGATTATTAGTCTTTAACGTTTTTGCGTTTATGTCTTAATTAGAATTTACAAAAAAGCATTTTGTATATACCAAACAAAAACAAGACTGACTCTAAGTAGAGACAGTCTTGTTAAGTTGCGGAGGCTCGACTCGAACGAACGACCTTTGGGTTATGAGCCCAACGAGCTACCACTGCTCCACTCCGCGATATTTTGTGAGTGCAAAAGTACTACATTTATCTGGAACTGCAAATCTTTTAGACTATTTTTTTGATGTAAAATTATAAACAGCTAACTTAAACGAAGTTGTTATAAACAATTTTGGACTATAAAATCAATTCCATATATTTGGATGCTAATCCTTTTAACGATTAAATATAAGAAAATCAACATGGCCAGATTCTTAATCTGGCCACGCTTTTACAATGTGCTTATCAAAAGCTACAGAATTATTTTCCCGGTATACTGATATCCTGAGTTTTGAACCCTAACTATAAAAATTCCATTCTGTTTCAATGGTATTTCTATTGTTGCTGAAGAAGCTTTTTGTTGTTTCAAGCAAATTCCCGTGAGAGAATAGATTTTTATTAATTCATTTCCCTGTAGACCGACAACAGTAATTTTATTATTCACTGATAAAAATTTTATTGACGAAGCATTATTTTCAGAAAGCTTATTTGACAATTGCGTCTGGATACTAATTGTTTCAGAGGGTAATGAAATTGCAGATTCTAAAGTTGCGCGAACATTATAGTTATAAGTTGTTGTGGGTGACAGCCCTGAAATTAGAGTCTGAGAACTTCCAACAACTTTATCTTTTGCAACAAACACTGTGTCCTGGTTTCCATAGGTTGCGGCCACATCATCTAACGCAAGATTTCCGCCTCCTACTTTATTATAAGTAAACCTGAAAGCTTTCATACCCTGTTCCTTGGTGAAATTATAAACCGGGTAGGTTTTGGTTGTGTTTTTGTAAATGATACTGTCAATTCTGATCCAACTATTATTGCTAAGACCATCTATAAGAATCGATGAGCCGGTACTTGCGGAAGCAATACGGTACATGTAGGTAAACTTAGAAACCGACTGAGGATAAGTTCTGGTTTGAAGCCATTCCTTATTTGCTTTTAAATTTATTGAAGGTGTTGCGACTCCTGAACTAGTTGTAGTTGTGTAAATGCCACTTGCATTTCCTGTCCAGTCTGACGGCAATACAGGAATACCCGAAGTCCCGATATTATCAAATCCTTCAACAACCGTTGTATCAGCTTGTCCGCTCACTTTAAACACATTGAGTAAATAACCTGTAGCATAGAGTGTTTCTTCCCAGTTGGCAGTAAAATCAGTAGCATGAATATCTGTAGGTTCCATAAGAATAGGAATATCCAAGGGTGCAGTATGCAATTGCATGGTGTTAATGGCCGGAATATTTCCTCCTGAACGAACAGATTCAACTTTATACGTATATGTATTTTGAGGGATCAATCCTTGAATAGGGTAACTGGTCACAGTTCCGGTTGATATATTTTGCAATATATAATTGCTAGATGAAGCAAAATCCATTGAATGGCTGCCAAGAATATTCCATGTATCAACAGGCAAAGTATTCCACTCTGTAGGATTAAACAGAGTTAAGGGATGCGTAACGGTTGATTTACGCTGTAAGGTCATATCCATACCCCATATTACCGCAGCTCCAACATCTGCCGGACCAACCATATCAATTACAACTCCGCTCCGTAACAAAGCAACAGCATCGTTACCATTAAAATTAATCAAGGAATCCAGGCGTTGTGCCTTTGCAGTTAATTCAGTATTTACACGATAATTATTGTTTGCAATTACATAGGTTTGATTTGTGGGCAATGAACCACTAAGTTGTATTGTAGATCCAAAATTTCCCGAACCATCAGTTTGTCTTTTTAAAGAATAATTCGATAAATCAATAGTTTTACCCGTTCCATTATACAATTCAAGAGCTTTATTATAACTTGTTCCTTCCACATAAGTAGAAATAATTAAATCGCCAGCCTGTGCATCGCCCTGATAAACACTTAAGTTATAGTTTGTGGCAAGAGGATCTGAAATCCACTCCAGAGTTCCACCAACAGGGTTTGCTTCTTTTGGTTCTAAAGTAATAAAATCGGATGTTGCCAATGCTTTTATAGGAATACGGATGGATTCAACTAAGCCACCTCCCTGCACCAACAATGTGTCGCGAATTGATCCTGAAGTTATTGGACTGAAAGTAATACCCAGATCCACACCACTTAATGCATTGGAAACTGATATTATAGGGGTAGAAAGTGCCAATGAAGGCGAATTTCGGATTAAAGAAACCAGTACATCGTTATTTAAGTTTACCCCTTGCAAATGGATATTTGTAGTTTTCGAATCGTTTACCAAAATAACCCCAAAATCGATATTTGCGCCCCGGCGTGGTGCGAGTAAAAAAGGTTCTGTTTCATCCGGAAAAGGATAAACTTTCGTTGAGTCAACCCCCCAAATATAATCGGGCAGATCGGGATAATCGATAAACGGATTACGATTTCCCTGAATATTATATACAGCTTCAATCCGCGCCAATTCTTTGGGACTCACCGGATCTTGCTTGTTCCATTTCATCAATAAATCCAAAGCCCAGGGTTTCCAACCTGGATAAGTATTATTGTTCATCATTGGTGATTGCCAAAGATTAGCATAATCTTCATAAATAGTAGAAATATAAAAATAGGATCTTGCAAAATCACCTTTGTATTCATCTGCAGGTTCAAAGCAATTATCGGTATAAGCTGTTTCGAAGCCGTTAGCTCCGATCTTCGTTACCCCATTATCCAGCGTGGGTGTACCTGTAACTTCGCCCAAGGGTAGATTGCTTTTGGTAATATTGGTGATGGCATCGGCCGGATAAAGATGGAATAAATCTTTGTACGCATTGGTAACCTGACCACCCCACCAACTTTTCGGAAATGAATGTTCGATATGCATGCCATCTACTGCACTATAACCATTGAACTTCCGAACTGTGTTGGAATACATGTCAATGACTGAACCATCAGCATTTTGGTCGGTATAAAAGAATCCTTGCCAGGTAAAACCGGGACCGCCGCCATAATCAAATTCAAACATTGGGCCACAGTTCATATGTAACGCTGTTTTTAACGCAGCTTTCTTTTTGTTTTTTGCAAAATAATAATAACCGGATGGCACCGCGGCAACTAAAGCAATGGTTTGAAAAATGAATAGAAGTGCTACGAGAAAGAGTTTGAGTTTGAGTTTGTTTTTCTGCATGAGAACAGTATTATTTGGTTTATTTTTCGTCGGATCTTTTGGTGACGGGCAACAAATATAAACTATTTCAGGTTAATAGCAATATAACAAACCCAACACATAGAAATATCGGGCTTTATTTAAGAGAAGTAATGATGTATCTATCACATTACCGTTAAAAGAGGATTGAAATAAAAATCCGAAATGCGGTTTATTCTTCGTCTTCCTTAAATTTTGGTTTATCCTTCAGTTCGGTTACCGAATCGGATTCAAGTGTCTTTACCCATATTACAGCTAATACTTGTCAAATTTTGTGAACGGATTCGAAAACCCAAGCGAAAATATCCCTCGGAGCATCAGGGGTATAAAATAGAACTTGAAAAACAAGTACTGCTAAGCACCCAAGCCACAATGTGGGTTTAACCCGTGTAAAACAGAAAAAAAGCCACTTTCATTCATATGAAAGTGGCTTTTCTATTAAAAATCCCTTTTGGGATTAGTTTAGTAACGATAATGTTCCGGTTTATAAGGACCATTTGCATCCACACCTATATAATCAGCTTGTTCGGGAGTCAGAACAGTCAGTTTCACACCCAGTTGTTCCAAATGCAAGCGCGCCACTTCTTCGTCCAAATGTTTTGGTAAGCGATATACATTTACCGGATAATCTTTGGTAAATAATTCAATTTGTGCCAAAGTCTGGTTTGTGAACGAATTGCTCATTACAAACGAAGGATGACCGGTTGCACAACCCAAATTTACCAAACGCCCGTCAGCAAGTAACAGAATGCTGTGTCCGTCAGGGAAAATATATTTATCAACCTGTGGTTTAATATTTACCAATTTAATACCGTTGTATTTCTTCAATTTTTCAACCTGAATTTCATTATCGAAATGACCGATATTACAAACGATAGCTCCGTCTTTCATTTTTGCCATATGCTCCATGCGGATAATATCTTTGTTGCCAGTGGTGGTTACATAAAGATTTCCTTCTGCCAGAGCTTCTTCAACTGTCGTCACTTTAAAACCTTCCATCGAAGCTTGTAGCGCACAAATCGGATCAATTTCGGTCACGATAACACGGGCTCCATAAGCCAGCATCGATTTAGCACAACCTTTACCCACATCACCATACCCACAAACAACAACAACTTTTCCGGCCAGCATAATGTCAGTAGCACGTTTGATTCCGTCAGCCAAAGATTCGCGGCAACCATATAAATTGTCAAATTTCGATTTAGTAACCGAGTCATTTACATTAAAAGCAGGGAAAAGCAACGAACCTTCTTCCAACATTTGATACAAACGATGAACTCCGGTTGTGGTTTCTTCCGAAACACCACGAATTCCGGGAATCATGCGATTCCACATTCCATTATCTTCCTTCAAAACATCTTTCAAAATTGCATAAAGCAAGCGTTCGTCATCGCCGCCTGCAGCTTTATCAAGAACTTTTGCATCTTTTTCTGCTGCTCCGCCCACGTGAATCATCATGGTTGCATCACCACCATCATCCACAATAACGGTTGGACCTTGATGTCCTTCAAAAGTCAATGCTTGAAGCGTACACCACCAATATTCTTCCAGTGTTTCACCTTTCCATGCATAAACCGGCACGCCTGTAGCAGCAATTGCAGCCGCGGCATGATCTTGCGTAGAATAAATATTGCAACTGCACCAACGAACTTCTGCACCCAATTCAACCAATGTTTCAATCAAAACGGCAGTTTGAATGGTCATGTGAAGCGAACCCATAATGCGGGCGCCTTTCAATGGTTTTTGTTTTCCGTGTTTTGCACGCAATGCCATTAAACCCGGCATTTCTTTTTCGGCTAATTCGATTTCTTTGCGACCGAAATCTGCCAGTGAAATATCAGCTACTTTATAAGGTAAGTTGCTGAATAATTTTGTTGTATCCATATCTGATTTTAAGTGATTTGTTTTTAATTTCTTGTATAATAAAACGGGGATGCAAAGGTACTAAATTTCAATGAAAATATATATCTTTGTCAAAAACTAATCTTTTAGCAAAACAAAGTTGCTGAAATAAAGTGTTTTATTAGAAAATTCAAATTATAAACATTGATTGTTGATATTCATACCCACCATTCAACTGCTAAAGAAATTACTGCTATTCGGAATCTGACTTTTCGGGAAGCTGAAATTGTTTTTGCATCAAATGAATCCGGCATATTTTCTGTCGGTTTTCATCCGTGGTATATCGGTGAATATACTGATGATTCGTTTGCTTTACTTGAAAAATGGACAAAAGATCCAAGATTTGTTGCAATTGGTGAATGCGGTCTGGATAAAAACAGTAAGTATTCAGTTGAATATCAACTTGATGTTTTTAAAAAGCAGATAGAACTTTCAGAAAAAACTGAAAAACCTTTGATTATTCATTGTGTCGGATGTTTTAATGAACTTTTTGATCTGAAGAAAACTTTAAAACTACATCAAACCTGGATTATTCACGGGTTCAGAGGCAAACCCGAATTGGCACGTCAGGCTTTGAAAAATGGCTGTACTTTGTCATTTGGTGAACTTTTTAACGCTGAGAGCGTTAGCTATACTCCTATCAATAAACTGTATATTGAAACCGATGAAAGCAATTTAGCTATTTTTGAAATTTACAAACGTATTTCTGAAATTAAATCTTGTAAAATTGAACAGTTGAACGCCGGGAATTTATTAATTGAAACCATTTTAGCTAAAATTTAAACGATTAACCGTTAAAATAACAATTCTAATACTTTATATTCTATAAAGCTGTAAACCACTGTCTGTTTATTTTTGTACTTTTGTGATTCTATTAAAATTAACACTGAAATGAAGAAATTAAGTTCCATCCTACTCGTTTATGTTTTTACTCCTTTGCTTTTTGCACAGGGCTTTTCGTCGTTGCAACAACGCAAATTGATTAACGCGTTGAATGCTATTTCCAGTTTGTATGTCGATAGTATTAACGATAAAAAACTAGTTGAAAACACAATCACGTGTGTTCTAAAAGATTTGGATCCTCATTCGGTGTATATTCCCAAAGAAGAGGTTGAACGTGTTAATGAGCCGCTGGAAGGAAGTTTCGAAGGGGTTGGAATTCAGTTTCAATTGATTGAAGACACCTTACTCGTTGTTCAGACCATTTCAGGTTGTCCTGCCGAAAAAGTGGGAGTAATGCCAGGCGATCGGATTATTTACATCAATAATGAGTTGATAGCAGGAGTGAAAATACAGAATTCCGATATTATGAAACGCTTACGCGGTCCGAAAGGAACGGAAGTAACTGTGAAAATAAAACGAGGAATTAGCCCTCAATTAATTGAATTCAAAATTACACGTGATAAAATTCCACTTTACAGTGTGGATGCTTCTTATATGATTGGGAAGGATATTGGTTATATCAAAATCAATAATTTTGGAAGTACAACGGTCGAAGAATATGAAAAAGCCTTTAATGAACTTCAAAAGAAAGGGATGAAAAGTCTGATTTTGAGTTTGCAGGGAAATGGCGGCGGATATTTAAATGCGGCTTATCAATTGGCTGATAATTTTTTATCCAAAAACAAATTGATAGTTTATACACAAGGTCTTAACCAACCTAAAAGCGTACTAACTGCTACTGCAGCTGGAGATTTTGAAACCGGGAAATTGATTGTATTGGTTGACGAATACTCGGCTTCTGCCAGTGAAATTGTTACCGGTGCTTTGCAGGATTGGGATCGTGCCATTGTAGTCGGCCGTCGCACGTTTGGTAAAGGATTGGTTCAGCGTCAGTTCGAATTAATTGATGGTTCGATGATGCGTTTGACAACTGCCCGTTATTACACACCAACAGGACGTTGCATTCAGAAATCATACAAAGAAGGTTATGAAAAATATGAAATGGATTTGGCAAACCGTTACAAACACGGCGAATTATTGCATGCCGACAGCATTCATTTGCCAGATTCATTAAAATATCAAACTCTTACCCTAAAACGTACGGTTTATGGTGGCGGCGGTATTATGCCCGACATTTTTGTTCCGATTGATACAACTAAATTCACCAATTTCCATAGGAAAATTGTAGCTCAAGGAATAGTAAATAAAGTTTGTGTGCAATATATAGATCAAAACCGGGCTGCTCTAAAAAAGAAATACAGCACGTTTGAAAAGTACAAAAAAGAATATCAGGTGGAAGATGCTTTATTAAGCCAACTGATTGCCGCAGCTGAAAAGGATTCAATTAAATTTGATTCTGCCCAATATAAAATTTCAAAACCATTGATTAAACTTCAACTGAAAGCACTTATTGCACGAGATTTGTGGACAATGAACGAATATTACCAGATAATGGATGCCGAAAATGAATCACTGGAAAAAGCTGTTCAGATTCTGCAAACTCCGGGAAAGTATGAGGAAATATTAAAATAAATCTGAAATGATTTGAAGTTTGAAAAGTTTGAGGTTTGAAAAGTTAGAAACTCTATTTCCTTACTTTTAAAAAAATTCAGTTAATCTCAAACTTTTCAAACCTCTCAAACCTTTCAAATATATTAGTGTAATGTTGTTAAACTATTTACAAACGAATTGGATCGAGATTGTGGGTGCACTTTTTAGTCTGATTTATTTGTATTTATCTATCAAACAAAAAATCAGCTTGTGGGTTTTTGGATTTTTGGCTTCGGCATTTTATATTGTCGTTTTCTTTCAGACAAAATTTTATGCTGATATGAGTCTTCAGTTTTATTATCTGATAATCAGTATTTACGGTTGGTTTAGTTGGAGAAATGGAAAAAACAATTCCAGTGATGAACTACCAACAACTCAACTTTCAAAATCACTATTTCTTAAAATCATTCTTGCCACTATTCTGATTTATTTTGTTTATTACATTATATTAGCTCGGTTCACCGATTCCACTATTCCGAAATCCGATTCATTAGTTGGAGCATTTAGTGTAATTGCAACATGGATGCTGGCTAAAAAACTAATTGAAAACTGGTTGGTATGGATAATTGCCGATAGTTTGTGTATCGGACTTTATATTTACAAAGGACTGATTCCCACCGCGATATTGTTCTCCATTTACACAGTAATGGCATTGGTAGGATATTTGCAGTGGAAAAAGACACTGATTTAATAAGTTTAAAGAAAATATTATGAAGAGGTTTATACTATCAAACATAATACTTCTATTTTTTCTCACCTCCTTTTCATTCGGACAAGGGTCAGCATATTGCGGTCCTTACAGATTCTCCAAGCCGATTGTTTGGCATAATATTCATAAACGGACAATTTCCGGTAAGAAGATTACTAATTCTTTGGGACATTGTATCCAACTTTCCAATTGTTCTGACATTATCATTCAAAACTGTAAATTAACTCATGCTAAAGGCCAGGGAATCAATTTGTACAAATGTTCAAATATAACAGTAATAAACTGCTCCATCGACTCTGTTGCAACTGGAATTTATGCGGGAGCTTGTAGTCAGGTTAAGATTAAAAACAACGATGTAAAAAATGTATTTGGTCCTATGCCACGAGGTCAAATGGTTCAGTTTGATCAAGTTAACGGAGGTGATAATTGCATAAATTACAATGCGTTTGAGAATATTTCCGGTCAAAGTTATCCCGAAGATGCAATCAGTTTATTCATGTCCAATGGAATTGAAGGAAATCCGATACAAGTAATCGGAAACTGGATTCGAGGCGGTGGTCCATCCACGTCAGGAGGGGGTATTATGACCGGAGATAAAGGAGGTTCGTACATCATCGTTCAAGATAATATTCTTGTCAATCCCGGTCAATACGGAATTACTATTGCAAGCGGGCATCACATTTCCATTAAAAAAAATAAGATATTTGCTGAACAGAAGCCCTTTAACAGTGTAGGGCTTTCAGCGTACAAACAATATCCAATCGATTGTTATTCAGACACAGTCATGAATAATGAAGTAAATTACAAATTCAAAGATGGCTCGCCGAATAATTTTCTACATAAAGGTGATTTTGGAGAAGTGATTGGTTGGGGAACTAACATCTACAATCCTAATTTAAATTCATCCATCCTTCCTCCCAAAATAATTGGGAATTGCCGATAATTAATAATTCCACTCTTAGCGATTGTTAATTGAGAGATTGATTTTTCACACTCCAACTATTCAGTTTTTGCAAATATCTTTCAAAATAAAAAAGTTCATTCTTAGCTTTTTTTTTCGGCTATACTACGCAAGCAACAACAAATCACCATTTTAAGTAAATTATTAAGAGAATAAAAGTATTTTACTTTATAGTTTTTGTAAGAATTTTTTCAGAAAAGTGAACAACATCTGGAAAAGTTTAATCCGTTTTGTGTAAAAAATAATAATAAAATTCAGATTTATGATAATTAATGTGATATATATTAAGGGATTTTGGCTAATAAACAATTGGTAAACTGCGAATTAACGATATTGATTGATGAATTTTCATTTGTCTGTTGTATTAATGATATATTTATATGGATATTACTACAAAAAAAGCGCCCCAAAAATATACACAATGTCAAACTTTATATTTGCTAAATATCTATTATTGTGAATATTGTATTTTTCATTATTGTATATACTCTTAGTTTTCTACCACTGAAACAACCCCTCTCGTAAGTTTATTTTATAAAAAAATAATGAAGTAAATGTCTGATAACTAGCATTTATTGCTACATGCGTAGCAATAAATGCTACAGCCAAAATAAGCATTGCACAATCTTCTTTAATTCATATTTTTGTCACGTCACATTCACAAAAAATTCAACTATATGATTAAGCACATTTTTTTTATTGCTTTTTTTGCAACAGCTTTTCAATTCCTATCTTTTGGACAAGGATCTCAGTATTCCGGATCGTACACTAATTCGTCACCAATTTCATGGAACGGTCAAAGTAATAAAACAATATCAAATCTGGCAATCGTTAATTCAGGTGGACATTGTATTGAGTTAAACAACTGCTCCAACATCACAATTCAAAATTGTAAACTCGGCCCATCAAAAAATGAAGGTGTTTATATGTATAACTGCAAGAATATAACCGTTATAAATTGCACTTTGGATCATAATGACACAGGAGTATTCGCCGGTTTAAGTTCAGGAATTTCTGTTACTCATAATGATGTTATTAATGTTCAGGGACCAATGCCTCGTGGACAAATGGTTCAGTTTGATGAAGTTACTGGGAATGGAAATAGTATCAGCTTTAATGTTGTTGAAAATATTCTCGGACAGAGTCATCCTGAAGATGCAATCAGCTTGTTCAAGAGCAGTGGCAAAGCAGGTGATCCGATACGGGTTGTAGGGAACTGGATCCGTGGAGGCGGACCATCTAATTCAGGAGGCGGAATTATGACCGGTGACATGGGTGGCTCTTATATACTCGTTCAGGATAATATTCTTGTCAATCCGGGTCAATACGGTGCTACAATTGCAAGTGGAAATAATATTGCAATTAAGAATAACAAAATCTATAGTAAACAACTTGCGTTTAGTAACATCGGATTATCAGCTTATAAACAATACGCAATTGCCAGTCATTCAGATACAATCATGAATAATACTGTGAATTTCACATACATGGATGGACAGTTAAACAATCTTCTAAATGATGGCAAATTTGGAGAGGTAGTTGGTTGGAGTACAAACAAATACGATCCAAATTTAAATGAAAACATTCTACCTGAAAAGATTATCGGCAGAGCAAAATCAATTACCACAGAAACTATCACTCCAGCCTCGAATGCTGACATTAAGATATATCCAAATCCTGCTTATGATCATTTGTCTGTTGAATCTGCAACTGATTTAGAAAATGGAAATGTCATAATTTACAATATATCGGGTCAAAAAATTATTGAACAATCATTAACTGGAAAAACGAACGACATTAATACTGCTAATCTACCAATCGGTGTATACATTGTAAAAATTTCAGCAAATAATCAAGTGATTGATCAAAAGAAAATAATGATCCGAAAGAATTAAATTAATAGTTATTGAACTGTTTTGATAGTGATTGAATATACTTAATCAACGCTTTTATGTTGTTTTCTTTTTTTTGATTTTATTTGTTTTCGCAGTTATTATAATGTCTAAAAATCTATGTCACAAAGGTGAGCATAATTATAAACGAAATTGTTACATAACTTTGGGAATAAGTTACATTATTCACGCATTGTGAGATTAATTCTTTACTGATGGAGGAAGTGCCGGAATAAGAAAATCAAGTCGCCAGAGAACTGCGATAACCCCAGAATTTAAATTTAGAATTTATAATAGCACGCTTCATAGAATCTTATTCTCCTCAGTAAATATTTAAAAATAGGAAGCCCTCAAAATGATTGCATTTTGAGGGCTTTTCTCTATTAAGATACATGATATTTAGAAAGCATTTTCGTGAGCACTTTTGCTGATAACGGTGTTGACTATAATTCTGAGATCCAACCAGAAAGTCCAGTTCTTCAGATAATTCATATCATATTCTACCCTTTTTTCCATTTTCCATAGTTCATCGGTTTCGCCTCGGAAGCCATTTACCTGTGCCCAACCAGTAATACCCGGTTTCACATAATGGCGAGCTTTATAATAATCAATTAATTTCGCGTATTGCTCTGTATGCTTTAACATATGTGGCCTTGGTCCAACAATTGACATTTGTCCGAATAATACATTAAAGAATTGAGGAAATTCATCCAAATTGGACTTACGAAGAAACCGTCCGATTGTTGTGATTCTGCTATCATTTATTGAAGCTTGTTTTATATCGGCATCTGCGCTCAAGCTCATACTTCTGAGCTTTATACATTTAAATGTCTTATTATTGATTCCTGTCCTTTTCTGATAGAAAAATACCGGTCCTTTTGAATTTAATTTTATAAGAACAAACAAAATAGGGAAAAGCCAACTAATAACAAAAACGATAACCATACTGGAAAAAACAATATCGAAAAGTCGCTTTGCAAATCGGCCTTTAATATCATCCAGTGGAATTTCTTGTGGATTGAATACTACCAATGAACCTACTGATTCCATATTCATGCTTGATCTGTACCAAAATTGATTCTCAGGTACAAACCTAAGGCGTACGCCTATTGTATTACAAACTGACAGAAGTTCCTTGCTTTTTTGTAAATCGTTATAAGCCGAAAGCGTTACAAAAATAAAATCGATACCATGTTCAGATACTAATTTAGTCAATTCATTGATGTGACCTACATGGTCTTTATCTTCTTCGGAAATATCAGCAACAAAACCAACAAATTCATATCCTAGCATAGGATTGCTGTCTAATAAATCACGTAGCATAAAACCCATTTCATTATAACCGATAATTAGGACACGGTGAACAAAATATCCACTTTTTCGTCTTATTTTCAAATATGTATATAAAGAGAAATAAAAGATAAGCTTACCAATGTAGAAAAGTCCAATACATTTCAGCAAATAAATAATAGAAAAGCCAGATGGTAAAAACAAATTCGCCAAAATAAACAAAACAAAACCAAAAATCAAAATACGATTCGTGATTCGTTTAACCCTGTTAGCGAAACTATCATGCAAATAAAGATTCCTGCGGGAAAAGACCGAATAAGTTACAACTTCTGCAAGATTAAATAACAGTAAATATAAACTTCTTTCATGAGGATTTAAATCCTTAAATACATGACTAATTGAATAGATTAGTCCTACAGCGAGATTTAAAATAATCAGATCCAAAGCCAGATATAAAAATCGGAGTTCGGTTTCATGCGATTTCATAACAACTTATTCTTTAAATAATAACAACAATTTATTTCGAGTTCATATTTTGAAGTATTCACACATTAATTGCAAATTTTAAAAAAATAAATGACTAAATTTTTATTTTTTCGAGAAAAACATGTCCTATAAATTGGAAGTTACCTAACAGATACCTTCTCCACATGCGACGTGGTTCTTTAAGTAGACGATAAGACCATTCCATACCTAACTTTATCATCCAATTTGGAGCACGTTTAACTGTACCTGCATAAAAATCAAATACTGCACCTACACAACAAACATGTCCTGCCTCCAAATTCTCAAACTGCTGATAGGCCCACTTTTCCTGTTTTGGAGCAGTCATGCCTACAAAAAGAACATCCGGTTTTACAGTATTTACCGCATCCAGCATAATTTTATTGTCCAAATCACTAAATTCCGACTTGTAGGGTGGTGAAAAAGTATAAACCTTGACATTAGGATAATCTTTTGCAGCCCGTTCTTTTATTTTTTTCAGATTCTCATTTGAACTTCCTAAGAAGAAACATTTACCACCTGTGGAATTCATACGTTCCATTTCATAAAAAAATAAATCAGCACCGGCAATTTTTTGTAATTTCTGCCCTGTTAATAGGCGCATTGCCCAAACAACACTTATACCATCGGGTAAAAGAATACTGCTTGATTGAAGTGCTTTATTAAAATCTTCATCTTGCTGCACTGTATTATATGAATGGGCGTTAATTGTATTGATAAGTGCCTTTTGCATGTTTATTTGACTTAAAGGCTGATTGAACAAAGTATAGTTCTGTAGCATAATTATTTGTTCTTAAGGATTAGTAAATATCATAAATCTTAATATCTTAATACATATATAACAGAAAACGAATTCAATAGTTTGTATTAATTACAAACTTATACTATTTTCATATTATTAAATGTGTTTTGACAAATATTTATAATTATTTTTCAAATAGATTCAAATTAAATTCTTTCCCAAATTTCCACATTCCTTCTGTGCAATATTTAATCTGAAATTGTCATCCAGAATTAAATATCCAATTTTTCTTACAGAGCTTTCACAACCATCAATTTATAAAAAAAATCAGTTGAATTACAAACACACTGTATCTGGAATTAAATTAATCACCTCCGATAAAAGTGGAATTGTTATTTCAGCCATCGAATTATTTGTAAAAATAATAAGTATAGATTGAATATATACACCCTATAAGACTGAAATACTTTTGACAATAGGAGTATAAATGGTCATCATAAAGGAGTAGTCAATACTAGGCCAAAAGGATTATATGGTATGTAAATATCAGATATTCAATTAGCTAATGTCTACTTAAGAATAATTAATTGAATACAACAAATGAAGTATAAAGAGGTATAAAATATTTCATATTTCTGT
>JBBRTR010000024.1:0-27377 GCA_038244215.1 Bacteroidales bacterium | reverse complement strand
GAATGTATTCATTCGACTTTTGTGCGTGAATTTCTGTATATAAAACAGATAGTACGACAAATAATAATATGGAAAAGATTTTTTTCATTGAAGTAAATAAAATATCAAATTACAAATGTGATTCTTATATGACAATTTTTATTCCAAATGCAATTATTTTACAAAATAATTTGTTAATACGTAATTATTTTATAATTTTGACAAATAATATTCAAAGATGTATTTTTAACTTTCCTTGCTTTATCTTTTAAAATCAGATAATTATGAAGAAAATCATTGCATTAATCTGTTTGAGTTTTATTTCTCACTTTATTTTCAGTCAAATTTCAAATATTCTTCCTACTTCCAAATCCATTGCAGAAACTTCTGTTTCAAATACGCAGGACTGGACTGCATTCAATAATCCAGCCATGTTAGGCTATATTGAAAAGCCGGAAATCGGGCTTCAGTTCGAGAACCGGTATTTAATTTCGGAGCTTTCTACCAAAAGTTTTCAGGTTGGAATTCCAACAAATCTTGTGAATGCCGGTCTATCCTTTTCTCACTTTGGCTATTCGTTGTATCACGAAATGATTATCGGCATCGGACTGGCCCGTAATTTCTCTGACAAGTTTGCCATGGGCGTTCAATTCAATTATTATACAGCTTATTTCGCTGCTTCCAATTCGTATCGTGGTGCATTATTGCCACAAGTCGGTTTATCAGTTAAACTTTCGCCTTCATTTAGTTTGGGTTTCAATACATTTAATCCATTTCAGACTAATATTAATACTGAATTTGTAATTAAACGGATTCCTTCCATATTTAGTTTGGGAACTGAATATTATTTTTCTCCGGAATTTGTGTGGCGATCACAAATTGACAAGGAAGTGAGCAGCAATTACCGTTTTGCTAGCGGTTTTGAATATCAGATGATTGAAAACATGTCAGTAAAACTTGGTGCATATGGGTCAGATTATTTAGTCCCCTGTCTGGGAATGGGGTTTATGTACGGTTCTTTCAGAATGGATTTAAATTGCGAAATCCACCCGATTTTGGGCTTAAACACAATGGCTTGTATCAAATACAGGTTTTAAAAAATAAATTTAAGATATAACGCAGATTTCACGGTGTGTAAACTATGAAACGTCTATTTGTTTATATAATTTTTTGGCTAACCTGCCTTTTTAGCTTAAAAGCACAGGATGCCGCTTCGACAACAGAACAACTGATTGCCGATATTTTTGAACAATACACGGCTGAAAGTGAAGATGCTGTGGATTATGATACGTTTTATGAAGATTTGATTTCATTATCTGAAAACCCCGTTAACCTGAATAAAGCCAATCAGGAACAACTGGAAAAAATGCCTTTTTTGTCGGATCAACAAATAGAAAATATTCAATCTTATGTTTATCGCTATGGTACTATTCAAACGATTTATGAACTTCAGTTAATCGAAGGGCTGGATATGACTGATATTCGCAGAATGCTGCCATTTGTAAAAGTAGGAGAGCCCTCGGAAATCCGAAAAAAGCTTTATTTGCAGGATTTGCTTCGATATGGAAAAAATGAACTATACTTTCGATTGGATAATGGATTGGAAACCAAAGAAGGTTACAGGTTTTTGCCCGAAGAAGATCTTAACTCTGATGTAAATTCAGGAAATTATTTGGGAAATCAACTTTATAATTCCCTTAAATATAGGTTTCATTATAAAGATCGGGTACATATTGGTTTTACGGCTGAAAAAGATGCCGGTGAGCAATTCTGGGGAACGCGACAAAAAGGCTACGATTTTTATTCCGCAAGTGTTCAATTGAATGATTTTGGAAAATTTAAAACGATTGTTGCCGGTGATTTCAGGGCAAATTTCGGTCAGGGTTTGGTACTACGACCAGAATTTGGCATGGGAAAATCATCGTACGTATTGAATGTTTCTCCACGAAATTCAGGATTAAAAAAATACAGTTCGACGGATGAATATAATTTTTTTCGTGGGGCAGGAGCGACGTTTCGCTTTAAGAAGTTTGAACTGTCTGCTTTCTATTCCAATAAAATGATTGATGGAGACACCGTGAACAATACGTTTTCAAGTATCTACAGAACCGGATTGCATCGATCCTCATCAGAGTTTGATAAAAAACATACTGTTAATCAACAGATTATGGGCGGGAATGCAACTATTACGTTTCTCAATTTTCAATTAGGTATAACGGCAGTTCATACTGAGTTAGACAACAGCCTCGAACCGGATAAATCGGTTTACAATTACTTTTATTTTGCTGGCAAAAAACAAACGACGGCAGGAATTCATTATCGAATGCGATGTCAAAAATTGAATATCTTTGGTGAAACAGCCGTGACTGATAACGGTTCTGTGGCTACTTTGAACGGATTTACATTTACGCCTGTTTCCAAAGTTAGTCTGGTTGTTTTACAGCGTTATTTTTCGCCTGAATATGATACATTTTATGCAACGGCTTTTTCTGAAACTTCGCGTATCAATAATGAATCGGGTTTTTATTTTGGAACAGAAATTCGGCCATTTCGCAAATGGAGATTTGCGGCTTATGCCGACAGTTACCGTTTTCCATGGCCAAAATATGGAATTGATGCGCCTTCGGTTGGTGCAGATTATTTAGTACAGGCTGATTTTGCTTTTAAGCGAAATATTTTCATGTACTGGCGTTTCAAATATGAAGAAAAACAAGCTAATCTTTCAGGTTCTACTGCCACGATGCCCGAAGTTGTACCTAATAAAAAAACATCGCTGCGTTATAATCTAACTTATTCAATTGGGAATTTCAGTTTCAAAAATGTATTGGAAGGAAATTTATTTCGAGAAGCTGACACTGATTGGACGTATGGTCTGATTGCCTCTCAAGATGTTACGTATAAATTTCCGAAAATTCCAATGAGGATAGATTTCAGAATTCAGTTTTTTGATGCACAAAATTACGATAATCGTTTTTATTCCTACGAAAAAGATGTTCTGTATGCTTTTTCGATTCCAATGTATTATGGACTAGGAAATCGATATTACTTCAATATGCAATATGAAGTGAATGACCATTTTTCACTTTGGTTCAAAATTGCCCAAACCGTCTATGCCGACGACCGTGAATCGCTGAGCAGTGGAAATGAAACCATTCTTGGCAATCGGAAAACTGATATTAGAGCAATGGTGAGGTGGGAGTTTTGAAAAAATTATTTGGGCTAAATTTACAAATGCACATTGTATCATTTAATAAAACGAAATTATGCTTTATAACATGATTTCCAGCCTTTGCAATAGTAGTGAATTAAGTTACTTTTGTGAAGTAAAAAATGTAAGTTCAAAAAATTCAATTAAAAATAAATTAATATGACAGTTCAAGAATTAAAATCAGCTTTTGAAGGAGCTTACGGTAAAAAAGCCGAAGCAGTTTATTTCGCACCAGGTCGTGTAAACCTGATTGGTGAACATACCGATTATAACGGTGGCTCAGTATTTCCATGTGCATTGAGTTTCGGCACGTATTTGTTGTTGGCAAAAAACAATGAAAAAGCGATGAACTTTAAATCGTTGAACCAACCTGAAACTATTTCACTTGGTTTCGATCAGTTGACTACTCCGCTTGAAAAATCTTGGGTAAACTATCCACTTGGCGTTATTGCTCAGTTTGTGAAACGTGGAATCGCCATCACGCAGGGATATGATATTCTGATTTGGGGAAATGTACCAAATGGAGCCGGACTTTCTTCTTCCGCAGCATTGGAAGTTGTTACCGCTTTTGCATTCAACGATCAACTTGGAACAAATTTCAATAGAGCGGTTTTAGCTCAGATCGGTCAGAAATCAGAACATGAGTTTGCTTTGGTAAATTGTGGAATTATGGATCAATTTGCATCTGCTAACGGCGCAAAAGACCATGCTATTCACTTGAACTGTGATACTTTGGAATTCGAATTGGTTCCTGTGAAACTTGAAGGCGTAAAAATTCTTATCTCAAACACGCACAGTCCACATAAACTAGATTCAGGTGCTTACAATCAACGTGTTGCAGAATGTAAAAAAGCTGTAGAGCAATTAAATAAAGTTCGTCCATTGAAATATCTGGCTGAATTGACTGAAGCAGAATTTGAATCAATCGAATCGGCTATTACTGATCCTGTTGCTCATAAACGTGCTCGCCACGTTGTGGGTGAAGTTCAACGTACTTCCGACGCCGTGAAAGCATTGAAAGCAGGTGATTTGACATTATTTGGTAAACTTATGAACGCTTCACATGTTTCATTACGTGATGATTATGAAGTAACAGGTCCTGAATTGGATTGTATGGCTGAAGAAGCCTGGAAAATCAAAGGTGTTATCGGCTCTCGTATGACTGGTGGTGGTTTTGGTGGTTGCACCGTTTCATTGGTAAAAGACGAAGCAATTGATACATTTATAAAAGAAGTTGGCGCTGCTTACGAAGCTAAAATCGGTATTAAACCAGAATTTTACATTGCTGAAATAGGCGATGGAGCTTGTAAGATTGATTAAAGCCGACCCCTAACCCCTAAAGGGGAATTATGCAAGTTCGTCTTCATATTTTCTTTAGTGGTTAGGAATAATAGAAATAATTTATCAATTTCACACATAAAAAGCCCCCTTTTAGGGGGTTAAGGGTCTATGAAAACAGTAAAAGATATAGAAACAGAAATGAACGGGAATCCGGTATCATTATATACCTTGTTCAATAAAAATGGAATGTCGGTAGATATTACCAACTACGGAGCAAAAATATTAAGATTGATGGTTGCTGATAAAAACGGTAAATTTGACGATGTGGTGCTTGCATTTGATACATTGGATGAAGTTATTGAAAAGGAAATCTACTTTGGTGCGGTTTGTGGACGATTTGCCAATCGTATTAAAGATGGTAAATTCACGATTGATGGAGTAGAATATAACTTACCAATAAATAACGGAACAAATTCGCTGCATGGTGGAATTCACGGTTACAACGAGAAAGCCTGGACTGTAAAATCAGTTGCTCAGCAGGAATTGGTTTTGGAACTTTTTTCGCCAGATGGTGAAGAAGGTTATCCGGGAAATCTTACTATTACCTGTACTTATTCATTAAGCAACGATAATGAAGTGAAAATTCATTACGAAGCAACTACAGATAAAGCGACAGTAATTGGATTGACGAACCATTCCTATTTTAATCTGAAAGGTGCCGGAAATGGAACGATAAAAGATCATTTATTGCAGATAAATGCGGATTTCTATACTATTTTGGATGAATCAGCTGCGCCAACCGGCGAAATCAGTCCAGTAAATGATACAGCTTTTGATTTTAATCAACCTGTCTTAATCGCTGATAGAATTGACAACGAAGCATTTGTGCCGGGATGGGGAATTGATAACAACTGGTGTATCCGAAAAAATCAGCAAGGCGATTTGACGCTGGCAGCTAATGTTTATGAACCCGTGAGCGGAAGGAAACTGGAAGTGTTCACCACACAACCCGGAGTTCAGATTTATACTGCAAACTGGGTGGAAAATGTAATAGGTAAAGAAGGAAAAATCTACGACCGACAGGATGCAATTTGTTTGGAAACTCAAGGTTTTCCGAATTCACCAAACGTGGCTCATTTTCCAAGTCCACTACTTCGTCCCGATAGAAAATATGACGAGTGGTGTATCTATAAATTTTCAGTTGAATAAAAATATTGACCATTTGGTCATTTATTATTTACTATTTAAAGAAAGCAGAGTTTCCAAATGGTTGCTCTGCTTTTGTTTTGAAATAAAAATTTTGACAAAATCTGAAAATTTATTTTTCGTGTAAATTTGCGTAATTTGCGTTCAAAAAAAAATTATTAGACACTCATCTTTATCCGTGTTTTGCTCTCAAATATTGAACCGGCCATTCAACTCCTTCATTTTCTAAAGTAAAATAGGGATTTCGAAGAAGTTCACGTGCCAGAAAAACCATATCAGCTTTTTCATTTACAAGAATATCATTTATCTGTTCTTTTGAAGTAATCATTCCTACTGCCGCGGTTTTGATTCCTGTTTTTTTGATAGCTTCCGAAAACGGAACCTGATAACCGGGACCAGGCTGAATTTTTTGTGTTATAATATTTCCTCCTGAAGAACAGTCGATTAAATCAACTCCTTTTTCTTTCAATATTTTACAAAGTTCAACTGTTTTGTCAATATCCCAACCGCCTTCAGCCCAATCGGTGCAAGAAAGTCGCACAAACAAGGGTTTGTCTTTCGGCCAAACGGTTTGTACGGAATCAACAATTTTCAACAAAAATCGAATTCTGTTTTCGAAACTTCCACCATATTCGTCGGTTCGATGATTGGATAAAGGTGATAAAAATTCGTGAATCAGATAACCGTGAGCGCCATGAATTTCAATAACTTCAAATCCGGCTTTTAAAGCCCGTAATGCCGATGCTTTAAATTGATCCACAAGCAGTTGAATTTCCGATTTATCAAGTTCCTTAGGTGCAATTCCAACCGGATCAAAAGGAATGTTCGACGGAGCAATAGTTTGCCAGCCACCATTTTCCGAATTCAATTGCTTTCCGCCATTTACAGGTGAATCGTGTGAAGCTTTTCGTCCGGCATGAGCAAGCTGAATTCCAGCAACAGCTCCATGGCTTTGAACAAATTCCGTGATTTTCTTTAATTCGGCAATATGTTCATCTTTCCACAATCCCATATCGAACGGTGTAATCCTGCCTTCGGGTGTTACAGCTGTGGCTTCCACCATGATTAATCCAGCACCTCCCACTGCTCTGGTACCGTAATGAACCAAATGCCAGTTGTTTGCAAAACCATCAGTTGAAGAATATTGACACATAGGCGACATACCTATTCTGTTCTTTAGGGTTACTGTCTTGATTGTTAATGGTTGACTTATTCTATCCATATATTATTTTATAAATTGTTTCTGAAAATGAAACAATAGAAAGGTTAAAATGTTTTGTTGATCAAGCTTTAAAACCTTATTTTAGCAATTAAGCACAAAGAATTGACTAAATGCTGAAAAAAACACATTTTTCCAACATTCATAATCACGATTAACGATAAAAATCGTATTTTTGTAGCTAAGCCAAAAGTCAATTAACAATATATATTTTCAACCGGATAATTAAAAGCAAATCATCTCGTTTCAAAATAATAAATAAATGATAATCAACATTGTAAATAAATCAAAACACGCTCTTCCTGAATATGCAACATCATCATCGGCCGGAATGGACATACGTGCCAATTTAGATGAAGCTGTAATCTTGAAACCTTTGGAACGAAAATTGATACCAACCGGATTATTTATCGAACTTCCTGTAGGTTACGAAGCTCAAATTCGACCCCGTAGCGGTTTGGCCATTAAAAAGGGAATCACGGTTTTGAACTCGCCAGGAACCATTGATGCTGATTATCGGGGCGAAATTTGTATTATTTTAATCAATCTTTCTAACGAAAATTTTGTTATAAATGATGGTGAAAGAATTTGTCAAATGGTTATTGCCTCGCATGCACAAGCTGAATGGATTCAAGTTGAGGAACTGGGAATTACAGAACGTGGCGACGGAGGATTCGGTCACACTGGGAAACATTAAAGAAATTCATAATGCATAATTCTCAACGAATTATATCTCTCTATAATTATGCATTATCAATTAATAATTATGAATTTAAATGTCTATGATTAAAATAAAATATCTGTTTTTACTTTCAATACTGGCTTTTGTTTCATGCACAACGTCAAAAAAAATAGTTGCAACAAAGCCGGTGATAGCGACTCAGTCCGATTCAGTTCAACGACAGTTTGAATATTATTTTTATGAAGGACTCAAGCAAAAAGATAACGGTCAATATGATCGGGCCATTGAAACATTCCGTTTGTGTCAGTCGCTAGATTCACTGGATGCAGGTGTACAATCGGAATTGGGAGTTTTATATTCAACAATCGGTTTAAATACAGATGGAGAACGATATCTTAGAAATTCAGTACGATTTCAGCCACAAAACTGGTGGTATTCCATGCAACTGATTTCGTTCTATTCTCAGTTGAATCAGCCAGCAAAAGCCATTGATATTGCCGTTCAAATTCAAAAATATTTTCCTAATAAAATTGAGATTTATAATGTGTTAGCACAGCTTTACAAGCAAACTAAACAATATGAAAAAGCGATTGCAGCATACGATAAACTGGAAAATCTGACTGGAATTGACCAATCCATTTCCTTGAATAAATTTCAGTTGTATGTTTTGCTTAATAATCCAAAAAAAGGAATTGCCGAAATTGATAAACTGATAAATAAATATCCAACTGAAGACAGGTTCAAGATTTTACGTGGTGATATTTTCATGCAGCAGAAAATGCCTACTAAAGCGTTTGAAATTTATCAGGATGTTTTGAAGTCCGATCCACAGAATCCATTTGTATATGTCTCACTTTCAGAATATTACAAAGCTGAGAACCAACCTGAAAAGGCGATGGAATCTATTGTCAGTGCATTGAAAAACGACCAACTCGATGTAGATACAAAAATGAACATTCTGGGTCAGTATGTCCAAAAAATGGTACAGGATTCAACGAAAATGGATGAAACCGAATCTTTGTTCAAATTACTGGTTGACCGCTATCCAATGGAAGAACAAGTTCACGGATATTATGCTGAATTTCTACAATACCGAAAGCGTTATGCTGAAGCTTCTTCGGAACTTGAAACCATGATAAATATCAATCCAAAAAATGACCAGACCTGGCTAAGACTGATTCAGATTGCTTTTGCGAAGCAAGATTTTGATCAGATGCTAAGTATATCCGGAAGAGCAATTGAATATTTACCCAAAACTCCCAGTTTCTATTTTTATCGTGGAATAGCTCAGGTTCAGAAAGCTGATTATCCGGCAGCACTTAAAACCAATAAAACAGGATTGCCCTATCTTGCTGCCAATCAGGGTAGTTTGAAAAGTGATTTTTATTCACAAATTGCGGATATTTATTTCAAAATGGAAAAGAAAGATTCGGCTTTTGTCAATTATGAGAATTCATTGGCAGCCAATCCGCAGAATATCATGGTGATGAATAATTATGCCTATTATCTTTCGCTAGAAAAATCAGAATTGAAAAAAGCAGAACGCATGAGTGCAAAAACTGTTGAACTTGAACCGAAAAACAGCACGTATTTAGATACCTATGCCTGGATTTTGTATGAAGAAGGAAGTTATTCACTGGCTAAATTTTATATCGAACGGGCAATGGATAACTTGACGAAAGATGTTGATCCGGGAATTATTCTCGAACATTATGGTGATATTTTGTGGATGAGTGGAAAAGATGATCAGAAACAGGATGCCAAAGCACTTGAAATGTGGCAAAAATCGTACGATTCCGGCAATAAAACGGATGAATTAAAGTTGAAAATTGAAAATAAAGGCTGGAAAAGATGATAGAGAACCAAGAACCAAGATTCAAGAATCAAGAGTTAAGACTTCTGAGAACAGTTTTGTTTTTAGGTCTGATTGTAGCATTTTTCGGCTGTAAAACCACAAAAACAATCACAAAATCCGGGATAAATGAGATTAGTACCGTTGCTAAGATGATTGAAAAAATTCAAAAAGTTGAACCACATTTTACTTCAGCAAACATTAGCAAAATGTCGCTTGCGCTAGAATTAGGCGAACGAAAAATAAACAGCTCGGCAAGTTGCAAAATACGGAAAGATTCGGCTATCTTTGTTTCCATTCAGCCGTTTATGGGAATTGAATTATTTAAAGTTGAAATGACGCTCGACAGTATACGGGTTTTCGATAAAATGAATAATCGTTTTTATGAAGTTGATTATGGTTTTTTCTCAAAACGTTTCGGGGTTGATGTTGATTTTTATTGTTTACAGGCTTTGCTTTTTGGTCAGTTTTTTTGCATTGGACAAAAAGAAATTCAGGTAGATAGTTGCCGGATAAACGGTTCGAATAAAATTGAATATCAGAATAAAGATATGTTACAAAGCACTGAAATTAATGCTGATAATTCGCTAAAGCAGGTTTTGTTGAAAGCACATAAGGGTAGCTATCAACTTCAAACAGATTATGAGGATTATACAAAACAAGACAGTGTGAATTTTCCTCAGAAAATTATTTTTAAGGCAAGTGATCAAAAAACGAAAGGGAGTAGTGATTTTTCAATTTTAAGAGTAGTTTTCAATACCGAATTGAGTTTTAAGTCGACTAATCCGGCAAAATTTAGCAAAGGTAATATCGAACAATTACTGAACAAATAAAATATTAATTATACAATAGACTAAAATACAATATAATGCGGTTTCAAACACGTTTCAGAATTCCTGTCATTTTATTTTTCATATTTGCTTCAATGAATATTTTACACGCCCAAAGTGTAAAAGAACTTGAGATTCAACGTAAACAAACTCTTCAAAAGTTGGAGACCACCAACAAAATGCTGAACGAGACTAAAAAGTCGCAACGCAGTTCGCTCACCAAATTGAATATTATCAACAAAAACATCAAGGTACGTAAAACGCTTATTACCAATATTAATACAGAAATAGGTCAACTGGATAATAAAATTGTGCAACTTGAACAGGAAAAACATCAGCTTGAAAGTCGCTTGACTATTTTGAAAAAAGATTATGTAAAACTTGTTCAAGAAGCATACATCAATCGGAATTTGTATTCAAAAATCATGTTTGTTTTGTCTGCTGAATCATTCGATCAATCATATCGGAGACTGCGGTACTTGCAGGAATACACTAACTACCGAAAAGAGCAAGTGTCTCAGATAGAGAAAGTAAAGACAGATATTATTCACAAAAATGATAGCCTTCAGGTTCATAAAACTACGAAAGTAGAAGTGGTAAAACAAAAAGAAACCGAATCAAAAAATCTGAAAAAAGATGAACAAAAAGAAAAGGTTCTTCTGACGGATTTGCAGAAAAAAGAGAAAAATCTACGGGCAGATTTGAAAGTTCAACAGAAAAAAGCAAACGATCTCAATAATAAAATAGAACGGATTATTCAGGAACAAATTCGGAAAGAAGAAGCCAGACGAGCTGCTGAAGAACAAAAAAGACTTGCAGCCGAAAATAAATTAAAACCCACTACAAAAAGTAGTAAAACTGAAAAGAAGAACATTACAAAACCTTCATCGGCCCTTTCGGCATTGACGAGAGAAGAAACATTACTCGCGGGTGATTTTGAACGAAATCGTGGTCGTTTACCATGGCCAACTTCAAACGGTTTTATCAGCGGACATTTTGGGATTCAGCAACATCCGGTTTTGATTCATGTTACTACTAACAATAAAGGTGTTTATATCCAGACTCCGGCGGGAAGTAATGCAAGGGCTGTATTTGAAGGAGTTGTGACCCAGCGTTTCATGATTCAAAGTAGTAGTGGAGTTATTATTCAGCATGGAAATTATCGTACTGTTTATGCAAATCTTTCGCAGATTTATGTAAATGTAGGTGATAAAGTTTCTGCCAAACAATCAATTGGTAAAATTTATACCGACGACGAAAACGACAATAAAACTGAATTGTATTTCCAGGTTTGGAAAGATAAAGCGATTCAAAATCCGGAAAGTTGGATAACACGATAATGACCCCCAGTTTCCTGAAGGATGCTTTGAGGACGCTTTATTTGAAAAGGATATATGAAGTAACATTAGCAATTATTTCCCTTTTAAGGGTAAGTTTATGGAAGAAATAGAAACTACGCAACTTGTTGATTACGGTGACAGCAACATTATCACGCTCGAAGGCCTCGAACATGTGCGTCGCCGTCCGGGAATGTATATCGGAAAGTTGGGTGACGGAACGCATGGTGATGACGGAATTTATGTGCTTTTGAAAGAAGTTCTCGACAATTGTATCGACGAATATCGCATGGGAGCCGGAAAAAATATCGAGGTTACCGTAAAAGATGGTCATGTGGAAGTTCGGGATTACGGTCGTGGAATTCCGCTTGGGAAAATGATTGATGCTGTGTCAATTATGAATACTGGTGGAAAATATGATTCCAAAGCGTTTAAAAAATCGGTTGGACTAAATGGTGTTGGAACAAAAGCTGTGAATGCACTATCTTCTACCTTTATTGTTCAGAGTTTTCGTGAAGGTCAAAGTCGTCGAGCCGAATTTGTACAGGGAAAAATTTCAAAAGACAGTGAAATTTTCGAGGATAAATCCGACCGAGGAACCTATATTTATTTCATTCCCGACGAAACACTTTTTACTAATTACAATTATCAGGACGAATTTATCGAAACCATGTTGCGCAATTACGCGTATCTGAATACCGGTTTGACGATAAATTTCAACGGAAAAAAGATTCTTTCAAAAAACGGATTACTTGATTTACTGAATGAAAACCTAACTTCTGAGCCACTTTACCCGATTATTCATTTGCGAGGCGAAGACATTGAAATTGCTTTTACACACAGCGACCAATATGGCGAAGAATACTATTCGTTCGTAAACGGACAGCACACAACACAGGGTGGAACACATCAAAGTGCTTTTCGCGAGGCTATAGCACGAACGATTAAAGAATTTTATGCCAAAAATCACGAATTGACCGATATTCGTAACGGAATAATCGCTGCGATTTCCATTAGCGTTGAAGAGCCGATTTTCGAAAGTCAGACCAAAACCAAACTCGGTTCGCGTGACATGTCGAAAGATGGTATTTCAGTCAATAAATTCATTTCCGATTTTCTGAAAAAGGAACTGGATAATTTTTTGCACCGAAACAGCGAAACTTCGGCTATTTTATTACAAAAAATTCTGGACTCTGAAAAAGAGCGAAAAGCCATTGCCGGTGTTACTAAAATGGCACGTGAACGGGCAAAGAAAGTGAATCTTCATAATAAAAAGCTTCGCGATTGCCGTGCTCATTACAACGATACGCCAACGAAAGACGAGGCAAAAAATAAGGCGAATGATAATTCGTGCATTTTTATTACCGAAGGAGATTCGGCGAGCGGATCCATTACCAAAAGCCGCGATGTAAATACTCAGGCCGTTTTCAGTTTACGAGGTAAACCGCTGAACAGTTATGGTTTGACAAAGAAAATTGTGTACGAAAACGAAGAATTCAACCTATTACAAGCTGCTTTAAATATAGAAGATGGAATCGAAGGCTTGCGATACAATAAAATTATTGTGGCAACCGATGCAGATGTGGATGGAATGCATATTCGGTTGTTACTGATTACATTTTTTCTACAGTTTTTTCCCGATTTGATTAAAAAAGGGCATGTTTATATTTTGCAAACACCACTTTTCAGAGTGCGAAATAAAAAGGAAACTGTATATTGTTATTCCGAAGAAGAACGAGTGGCTGCTTTGGCAAAATTGGGCGCAAACCCAGAAATCACCCGATTTAAAGGACTTGGTGAGATTTCGCCTGATGAGTTTGTACATTTTATCGGTCGTGATATTCGTCTGGATCAGGTAACACTGAAAAAAGAAGATGCCGTGCAGGATTTATTGTCATTCTATATGGGCAAAAATACGTCAGAACGTCAGAATTTTATTATCGAAAATCTGGTGGTTGAAGAAGATGTGTAAAGAATCTTAAAGTGCGTTTGCACTTTAAATTAAAACCTCCCTTTGGTTAACTAAAATTTAAACATCAATGACCAATTATTTCACATCCGATTCCGAAAAACCAGAATCTGAAAAAATCCATGACACTGATAGGGAATTTATGAAACAGGCTTTGAATGAAGCTCAACTTGCCGGTGAAAGAAATGAAGTTCCTATAGGAGCGGTTATTGTTTGTCAAGGCAGAATTATTGCTCGTGGTCATAATCTGACCGAAACTCTGACCGATGTGACAGCACATGCCGAAATGCAAGCAATTACTGCTGCAGCACAATACCTTGGTGGCAAATATCTAACCGATTGCACACTTTATGTTACAGTTGAGCCTTGCGTAATGTGTGCCGGGGCTTTAGGTTGGTCGCAAATTAACCGGATTGTATATGGAGCAAATGATGAAAAGCGTGGATTTACACGGTTTGCTCCCAACGCGCTTCATCCCAAAACAGAAGTTATTTCGGGAGTTTTGGAAGAAGAATGTAAAAAATTGATGCAGGATTTCTTTAAAAGAAAAAGAAGCCCCCTAAATCCTCCAAAATGAGAAATTTGATTAGTTGTAGAAGTTGAAATATAATAGATAGAATGTCTTTTAAGTCCCTTTTTGGGGGATTTAGGGGGCTTTAGTATCTCAGATTTATTACCACCAATTCCGATTGTGTTCCAACGCGGTATTGAGGTCCCCACAAGCCCAGACCTGAAGAAACATAATAATGTGTCTTTCCTTTTTTCAAATAACCATACGGTAATTCATACATTCTTTTTACCATTAGGTTTCCGGGGAAAAACTGACCATTATGGGTATGACCCGAAATTTGAAGATCGATATTATTTTGTTCGGCTTCCTCAAGATGGAAAGGCTGATGATCCATAAGAATTTTTGGTTTGTCGGGATCAAGACCTTTTACAATTTCCGATAAAGTTTTACGGTTTTGATTGGTGCGGTCATCTCTTCCCACAATATAGAAACTGCTATCGACCAGACTCACCTGATCGCGCAAATCAGTAATTCCGGCTTTTATCAGATAATCTGCAGTTGCAGTGGGAGTTTCGGCATAATGTTCATGATTACCGTTAATAGCAAATACGCCGAATCGGGCTTTTATTTGTTTGAATTCTTCATCCATGTGTTGATCAATAACCGGCTTCATTGGACGGTCGGAAACGTCACCTGCCAACAAAACAATATCAGGATGTTGGTCATTGATTAATTTTACATAGTCTTGAAGCCGCTTTTTGTCAATTGTAACTCCCAAGTGTATATCGCTCACAGCAACAATTTTCACTACTTTATTTTGTGTTGGATTATCGACAGACAGATTTAATGTTGTAATTATTGGATGCTTAAAGTTGTAATTCCCAATCAGTAAGACAACTCCCATAATTCCCAAAGTTACTATCAATGCCCACATTCGGAAAGCTGCCATTCCCGTTGGTGCAAAAAGCATAAAGTGATTGGCAATACGTACTACATCAATAACCAGAAAACTAAAGAACAGGTAAATGAAAACGATCAAATAAGTGTATCCAATCAGACTAATTGTCTTGCCAAGGGTATGCGGCATGGAACCTCCGAAAATAATACCGATAAACATAGATATAAATAAAACGATCATACTGATCAGAAAGAAAGGTCTGAGAATAGAAACGGGTGGCAAAGCCTGCCATCCGCGCACTATCACATAACCGTTCATCGTAATAAGAATTGTAAATGCAATAATAAAAAAGCCAATTTTCATAATTAATTTGTTTTTGTAATTGGAAATCTAAACGTTTAAAAAAAGATTTTGTTTTGAAATAGCTTATTAATTTCAATTTTTATGCTATAAATGCCATTAAAAATGCAGTTATCCTGAAAAGGATAACTGCATTGATTCTAAAATTAAGAAATTGTTTATTCTTCTTCTTTTTTAGTTGCTTCGTATTCTTTAAGCAATTTGTCCTGAATGTCCATTGGCACGAGTTCGTAGCTTGCAAATTTCATACTGAAAGAAGCACGTCCGCCGGTAAGTGAGCTAAGTGTTGTTGAATAACTTCCCAATTCTTTCAAAGGAATTTTGGCGGTCAGTTTTTCGTATCCTTTTTCACTTTCCATGCCCAAAATAACTGCCCGACGACTTTGCAAATCGCCCATAACATCACCCAAACGATCGGATGGAGCCTGAACGATTACGTCATAAATTGGCTCAAGTAACTTTGGACCGGCTTCTTTAAAAGCCTGAGAGAATGCATTTCGACCAGCAAGACGGAATGAAATTTCGTTTGAATCAACCGGATGCATTTTGCCGTCGTACACAATTACACGTACATCGCGGGCATACGAACCGGTTAACGGACCTTGTTCCATGCGTTCCATAATTCCTTTCATGATAGCCGGCAGAAATCGTAAATCAATTGAACCACCCACGATACTATTGATCAAAACCAATTTTCCTCCCCATTCCAAGTCAATGGTTTGTGAGTCACGATTACTAATTTTAAATTCCTGACCATTAAAACGGAATGTTTCTGGAGCAGGCATTCCATCATAATAAGGTTCGATAATCATGTGAACTTCACCAAACTGACCAGAACCACCGGATTGTTTTTTGTGACGATAATCGGAACGGGCATTTTTAGTAATGGTTTCCCGATATGGAATTTTTGGTTCTTTGTATTCAATAGGAATTTTGTCGTTATTTTCAATTCTCCATTTTAATGTGCGTAAGTGAAATTCGCCCTGTCCATATAAGATGGTTTGTTTCAATTCTTTCGATTGTTCAATAATCCAGGTTGGATCTTCTTCGTGCATACGAGTCAGAATTTCGCTGAGTTTTTCTTCATCAGCTTCTGATTTTGCTTTAATGGCACGACGATAACGTGGTTCGGGATATTTTATTTCTTTAAAATCAAAATCGCAACCTTTAGCATTCAACGTATTTCCCGTTCGTGTATCTTTTAGTTTTACAGTTGCACCGATATCTCCGGCAACCAATTCATCCACTTTGGTACGAATTTGTCCTGCAACAACGAATATCTGGCTTAAACGTTCTTTCGAATTCCGGTCAACATTCACCAAATCATCGCCTTCTTTTACTTTCCCGCTCATTACTTTGAAATACGAAACTTCACCAATATGCGGTTCGACGCTGGTTTTAAATACATAAATACTAGTTGGACCTTTTGGATCGGCGACAACTTCTTTACCATCCATGGTTTTTGGTTTGGTGGATACATTTACACTCGGCACCACGTTTCCAACGAATTCCATTAAACGGCGAACAGCCATATCTTTTCCGGCACAAACGCAGAAAACGGGAAACATATCCCGATGAACCATTCCTTTGCTAATTCCAATGCGTAATTCATCTTCGTTGAGTGAACCCTGATCGAAGAATTTTTCCATCAGTTCTTCATCGTGTTCGGCAGCTGCTTCAACCAGAATATTGTGAAGTCCCTGAGCTTTTTCAATTTCACTTGCAGGAATTTCAAGAACATCAGGAACACCACCTTCGGGTTTCCATTGATATAATTTCATTTTCAACACATCAACAATTGCATTGAAATGAGGTCCGGTACTTAGCGGATATTGAATCTGAACAACTTTGTTTCCAAAGGTTTCTTTCAATTGCAACAAAGTCTTATCGAAATCAGCTTTTTCCTGATCCAATTGATTTGTTACAAAAATTACCGGTTTGTTGAATTTTTCGGTATAACGGAAGTGATTGTTGGTTCCGACTTCTACGCCATATTGCGTATTGAGAAGGATTAAAGCTGTATCGGTTACGTTGAGTGAAGTAACAACACCCCCAATAAAATCGTCAGAACCCGGACAGTCAATAAAATTCAGCTTTTTGTTGTTGAACTCAGTCTGAATAATAGTTGAAAAAACGGAATAACCGTATTCTTTTTCTACTGGAAAATAATCAGACACAGTGTTTTGACCATTTACTGTGCCTCTACGTTTTATTACACCACTCTCGTAAAGCATCGCTTCTACAAGAGTGGTTTTCCCGGAGCCGGAACTACCCAGCAATGAAATGTTTTTAATTTCATTTGATTGATATACTTTCATAATGTATTAAAATATAAAGAATTAATACTAAAAAAGAATTAAACTATTTAATTAAATATTTGATTTGCAATGTAGGGAATCTATGTGAAAACTGTATTTCATTTTTGTATGTTTTACAACAGGTTTTTTAGTTACAAAAGCTCTATTGTAGGTAAAATTAAGAACAATATAGTCTAACTCCTTATTATATTCAAAAATAACAAGAAATAGTAGATGATATTTAACACATAATTTTTATCTATACAGGTATTTATAAAAAAAGAGGAAAAACCTAAACATAATGCTTATTTAAAGTGTTCTAAAATTATATTATCAAATTTACTACACTAATTAACTTTTTCGAACATTTTAAAAATAAAACCATGAAAAGAATTGCATTTTTATTGCTCATCGGTTTATGTGTCTTTTCACCGAATATTAAAGCACAAGACTCACTGTCTCATTGGTCCGCAGGATTAAAAGGCGGATTTGATTATTATCGTGTAACGCCAATTTCTTCGAAAGCGGGATTTGCCAGCTATATTGATAATATAAGTTGGAATTTCCCCGGAGTGTTTGTTGAATATACAATTAATCCCTTAGTTGGTTTTGGGGGCGGCGTTGATTACCTGACTTTTGACAGAAATACAGTGACGGGCAATACACTTGATTTCTCAGTATTCGGATCAGTGAATTTGGCGAATTTATTAACGCCCAAACGAACCGGATTTTGGAGTAATGTGAACGTGTATGGTATTTGGGGAGCTGGCTTTGGAATTTATTCTAATAGACTTGTCTCTACCGGTATAAAGCAGAGTTCAATGTCGCCTATGGTTTCGAGTGCTTTGAATACTGAATTTAAACTAAGTAATTCCTGGGCATTAAATCTTGAAGCTCAATACCGCTATTATTCAAGACAAGAAATGGGCGGATTGGGTACAACCGGTGTCGGAGGTCTTGGGAGCGATGCTTTTGTTGCAACTATCGGTCTTCGTTATAAATTTGGAGCAAATAGCAAGAAGCATGTTCGTAACATGAGCGTTGCAGACTATTTCAATATCACCGACAAGAATAATCAGTTAGTTGAAAAACGGTTAAAAGCTCTTGAAAATGAAAATAATGCAGGAAAAGACAAAATTGGAAAATTGGAAAACAAACTGAATGCTGTCATTGCCAAAAACGATTCGAATAAATTGTGCATGCAAAAATTGAAAGAATCCCTGAAAGGAATCCCTGAAACGTCTGTATCATCACAAAGTGGTAAAATTATTGTACTCATGGATGTGAATTTCAAGTTCGCATCTTCAGAACTTACTGATCAAACAAAAACAATTCTCAACGAGGTGGCTCTTACTTTAAAAATGAATCCGGGTTGGTCGAAGTTGAATGTTGCAGGTCATACAGATAATATAGGTAGTGTAGACCTCAACCAGAAACTTTCAGTAAAACGTGCAAATGCAGTGGAAAAATACTTGGTATCTAAAGGTCTTTCAGATTCTATGATAACTGCCACCGGCTTTGGTATGCAAAATCCGGTTTCATCAAACGAAACAGAAGAAGGGCGACACAAAAACCGTCGTGCGGAGTTGACTATAACAAAATAAAGTTATTAAACTTTAAAATAAAGGCTCGGAAATAATAGTTTCCGGGCTTTTATTTTTGTTTCTTTTGTGTAAATAGATTTCGGGTTTCTTTCCAAAATTCCGGAGATATTTTGAAATAGTAAAAAGCAACAAAAACCGAGATTGTAAATATCACTCCGAAAACCGCGTAACTGTTTTCGGAAGTAAAATAAGTGGTGATTGAAAAGAAAAAAGTTCCAATGAGAACGAAAATAAAAGTAACCAGATTCAAATAACCAATCATATCACCTAATTTTCGTCCAAGATTGGCATTTTGCAACATCGACAAGTTTGGAATCTGAAAAAAACCTCCCGAAAAAGCAGCTGTGAAAACACAGAATACATAAAGCCAGAAAGGAATATGAAAAAAAGTAAGAATTCCAAACAAAAAACTCATACTCAGAATTCCAATCAGAATAAATCCTTTCTTTACAGTTTTCCCGGAGATTTTTCCAGCAAACCATGTTCCTAAGGCAATTCCAATGGCTGCAAATGCCATCACTATTCCTGTAGTTGTATTTGAAGCATTGTAAACGTGTTTGGAGTGAATAACCAGATTCATTTGGAGCATACCGCCAATCAACCAAAATGCCGAAGCACCGAAAACTGCCGTGTTTACATCGGGATGTTGGCGGGCAAACCGGAAAGAATCAACAAGAAAAAGAAAGGGATTGATAGTCATTTTTCCTTCTTTGTTTTCGGGTAATTCTTGAGCCTGAATCATTCGGGTAACAAAGTAACCAAGCAATGCCAGCCCTAAAAAAATACTGTAAACAATCCACTGGTTGTAATGATCAGAAACAGCTGAGGCCACAACTGTAGCTGTAAGAATTCCCAAAAAAGCCATCATTTCGAATACGCCACTTCCAAACGAAACTCCTTCCTCGCCTCCGATATCACGAATCAGACTGTATTTCGAGGGAGAATACAAACAGCTCTGAATTCCCATTAATAATACAGTAAAAACGGCTAATATGACCCAATGAAAATAAAATGCAACCACTGCAAGTGTCATGATGGGTATTTCCAACAATTTAAAAAAACGAAAAACAGTTTTTTTGGAATAAATGACTGCTAATCGCCCACCAAAAGGAGAAAGAAAAAGATAGGGAACAACAAGCGATGCTGAAACTATTGATATTAATTGTGATTGGTTTAACCAGGATGGCATTGCCCAACCGATACCAATAAAAATGATGCAGTTCTTTAAGAAATTGTCATTGAAAATTCCTAGGAAATTACTGAAAAACAAGGGTGTCCATTTGCTGCGAAATAACATATTAATTTGCCCCCTAACCCCCTAAAGGGGGAATTTAAGATAGAACTTTTAAAATTTCAATTTCAAATAGTTAAACATTCAGTCCCAAAAGTCCCCTTTAGGGGATTTAGGGGCTTAGTATTTTCTGAGCGAAAAAATAAAACTCAATCCACCACCCGGAACATTTTTAGCCGAAATTGTTCCACGATGGAAAAATACTCCGTTTTTTACAATGGCCAGACCAAGGCCTGTTCCGCCCATTTTACGACTACGCCCTTTATCCACACGATAGAAACGTTCGAAAAGTCGGCTCAAATGTTCTTCGGATACACCGACTCCGTTATCGCTGAACGAGAAATAGTAGAAGTTCTCATCTTCGCGGTAACAATTGATATCAATGATTATTTTTTCGCCCGCATAAGCCAGTGAATTATCCAGTAAATTTCTGAAAATGGAATAAATCAACGAGCGGTTTCCCAAAATAGACAGACTTGTCGGAAAATTTTTGAAAATAATATATTCTTTTTTCTCAATTTCCAGATTGACATCATTCAAAACATCGGTGATAACTTCAGTAACGTTGCAGGCTTCTTTTTCAAACAGTCGTTTACCTTCGTCAATTTTATTAAGCGTCGAAATATCCTGTAGCAGTGCGCTCAGACGGTGTGCTTGTTGATACGACCGCTCCACGAAAAAACGTTGTCGTGCTGGATCAAGATCGGGATTTTCAAGAATGCTTTCCATATAACCCAAAATACTGCTGACCGGAGTTTTCAGTTCGTGCGAAATGTTTTGGGTTAAATGCCGTTTCAGTTCGTTTTCATGTTCCTGAACTGAAATATCATTGATGGAAATTTCGAAAGTTTCATCTTGAAAAACTATACATTGAACCGAAAAAACGCGACTTCCCTTTTCAATAAGCACTTTCATTTTATTCGCCCGATTTAAGAGCAGACTTTCGTCGATAAATTTGTTTACATCCGCAAATTCAGCTAAAGTAAATATCTGATCGGAGTTTTCACTTTGCTGGTCGGCAAGTATATTCGCGTATTGAATAAAATGCGAGTTAGCCAATATTTCTTTCTTCTGAGCGGAGAAAATGCCCAGCCCTTCCTGCGAAATTTGGAGGTGCGTAATCAGTTTTTCCCTTTCTTTATAAACTTCATCTTTTGTTTCCAACAACAATTTGTAAAGTTGAACAATGTTTTTACTGATTTCTCCAAGTTCGTCGTTCGGAAATTCAATATCCATATCGGGAATTTCCCCTTTTTCTGCTTTTTGGGTGAAAACCCGCAAACGATCTAGCGACTGAGTAAAATTCCGTGAAACAGAATATAGTGCAATCACTGCCAGAATCAAAACCATAGCCATGAAATACAAAAAAAATGTATTTGCTTTGAGCACACTCACCAGATTTACGTTATAAGGCAGTGCACTTCGGACGTAACAATCGTTGAAATGATGAGCCAGATAATAATATTCAATTCCGGTATAAACCGAATGCCGAATGGCTTTGCCGTTTTCCTCTTTGTTTGACTGTATAATTTCAGGTCGACGCAAATGATTTTCGAGGACAACTCCTTTTTTGACGAATGAATCGAAAATAACGACACCCATTGTGTCAACAATAGTAACTCGTAATGAGCTATCAGGGAAAAGCCTAACATAGTCCTCCAACCTATCCCAGTTAGGGTTTTGTTCAGATACGAAGCGGTGAATGGTAAAATTATAGGTGGAAAGTTGATGATCGAGCTGTTCGGTACGAAACTGTTTCTCGCGTTGATACTGGAAAAACCCGATGATAGCCATCATCAGAAAGAAGATGCTGAAAAAGTACAGGAAGATGCGTCGATTTAAAGTCATAATTCGATTTACTATTTTTTCATTTACCATTTACTATTCAAACAATATTTTATTGGTAAATAGTAAATGGAAAAATGGTCAATGATTTTATTCTTCAAAACAATATCCGTAACCCAGCCGGGTAACGATATTTTTGCCATAAGGTTCGATTTTTTTTCGCAGTCGGGTGATATTGACGTCTATGGTCCGGTCGAGCACAATTACTTCGTCGCTCCAGACACGTGTCAGCATTTCGTCGCGCGAGAAAACACGGTTTTTATTTTCGAGAAAAAGCCGGAGTATTTCAAATTCTTTTTTTGTAAACGGAATTTCCACGTTTTCAAGCATCACTTTTTTATTCTCAAGATGCATTTCAAGTTTTTCGTAATTCAACACTTTCGAAGGTACGACTTCAGCTTTATTGGCTTCAACCCGACGCAGAACGGCTTTTACGCGTGCCAGCACTTCGCGAATGGAAAAGGGTTTTGAAATATAGTCGTCAGCGCCGATGTTGAAACCCGTCAACCGATCTGTCTCCGAATCTTTGGCTGTGAGGAAAATAATAGGTGTTTTAGCTGTTGTTGGATTTTCGTGCACCGTGCGTCCCATTTTAAAACCTGACATTTCGCCCATCATCACATCGAGCAACAACAAATTGTAAACAGTCAGATCTTTTTTCAGTGCATCTTCAGCCGAATAAGCCACATCCACCGTGTAACCTTCTGTTTCGAGATTAAACTGGAGAATTTCACACAAGTCTTCTTCGTCGTCGACGACCAAAATACGATACGGATTCATACTTTTATTCTATTAAAATTAGCTTACAAAGAAACAGTTAGTTTGTTTCGGAGCTGTGAAATATCTGTTACAAATATATGACAAATAATTAAATCTCTTATTAATCAATATAAAAAACCAAATCAGTTTCAATTTGGCTCTTTTGAAACATGCTGTCAATGCTTATTTTTTCGGTGAATGTTTCAGCACTTTGGCATCGATATAGAAGAAAATTTCCTCAGCGATATTACTGCAATGGTCGCCGATACGTTCCAGTTTGCGGAAAGCGCTGATTAATTGCAGGCACTCGAAAGCACGATCCGGATTCTTTTTGATATAATCGGCAAATATATAGGCAGCCTGCGCATTGATTTCATCCACCTGATTATCCTCATTGAATATTTCGGCTGCAAAGTCCGTTTTTTCATTTTCAAAAGCATCCAACCCCTGAAACAACATTTTATTTACTTGTTCGATCATAACACCTAGCTTCGAATCCGAAATCAGAGATGCATCAATAATTACGGTTGGGTTTGCAATCAATACACGTGAAATTCCATACGCGAAATCAGCAATTCGCTCCAGGTTGGAGTTGATTTTCAAAACGGCCAGCAGAAATCGTAAATCAATGGCAACCGGTTGATAGAGGGCAATGATATTCTCGCACTCGCTGTCTATTTTAAGCTCATAAGCATCCACTTTTCGTTCGCGCATGGATACATTTTGTGCCAGTTCCTTGTTGAAAGATAAAATAGCTTCGCCGGCATTTGAAACCTGCGATATAACCAGTTTCCACATTTCAATCACATCCTGGCGAAGTGATCCTAATTCTTGTTCTAAGTGTCTCATATTGTGCTGCCCTCATACCCCCTGAAGGGAGTTTTAAGTTCGTATTATTTTATATTTTTTTATTCTTATCAGTTGTATTATCTCTAATTCCCCTTTAGGGATTAGGGGTTCGTTTTCTCATCCAAACCTTCCCGTTATATAATTCTGAGTTGATGTCTCTTTCGGGTTCGTGAATATTTTGGTTGTTTCGTCGTATTCAATCAGTTCGCCCATGTACATGTACATCGCGTTATCCGAAATTCGTGCTGCCTGCGACATATTATGTGTTACCAATACTATCGTGTAATCATTTTTCAAATCAATCAGCAAATCTTCGATCTTGGCAGTTGCAATCGGGTCGAGTGCCGAAGTTGGTTCGTCCAGCAAAATCACATCCGGTTTAAAAGCCAATGCACGGGCAATACACAGCCGTTGTTGCTGACCGCCCGAAAGGAAATTTCCTTTTTTGTGAAGCGAACTCTTCACTTCATCCCATAAGGTTACATTTTTCAACGAAGTTTCCACAATCTCATCGCGTTCAGTCCGTTTCAGATTAATTCCATTCAGTTTGTATCCTGCAATTACATTGTCGTAAATACTCAGTGTCGGAAACGGATTTGGACGCTGAAACACCATTCCTATTTTACGTCGGAGTTTAATCGTCGACATTTCGTAGATATTTTCGTCGTACAACATGATTTTTCCTTCGGTTGTAATGTTTGGATAAAGTTCATGCATCCGGTTCATGGCACGTAAAAGTGTGGTTTTTCCACAACCTGAAGGTCCCATGATGGCGGTAATTGCATTCTTTTTAATCGTTGCAGATACATTTTTTACAGCCAGTTTATCCTTGTCGTAGGCAATGGACAGGTTCTCGATGGTTAAAATGGAAGGTGTTGTGTGAATATCGTTCATCTTCTGTTGATAAGAGTTTTTTAAATATGTTCTTAATTTTTGCTTTTAGCTGCAATCCATTTCGATAAGATATTGAGCAAAAGTACAAATCCCATCAGGAATAACGATGAACTCCAGATCAAATCCACCATATTCGGATCGTTATAAAATTGCCAGATCATTAACGGAACAGCGCTCACAGGCTTGGTTATGTTCCAGTTTATGGCCGGATTTCCAAGTGTCGTTAGCATAAGTGGAGCTGTTTCGCCCAAAATACGGGAAATAGCAAGCAAAATTCCGGTCATCAATCCACTGAAACTGGTTGGAATCAGCACCCTCATTATCACTTTGTAATACGGTGTTCCGAGTGCAATGGCGGCTTCTTTCAACGAATCGGGAATCATTTTCAATGATTCTTCGGTTGACCTGATAATCAACGGCAACATCATAATAGCCAATGCCACACTACCTGCTACAACGGAATAACTGTGCGTGATATGAACCACAACCCAAAGATAAACAATTAATCCGACAACTATAGAAGGAACTCCCTGCAAAACATCCGTAATATCACGAATGAATCCGGCGTATCTTTTTTTACTGTTTTCGTACAAATAAATTCCAATCAAAACTCCGAACGGAATGGCAATCACTGAAGAAATTCCCACCAGATATAATGAACCTGTAATTCCATTCACAATACCGCCCGGAATTGCCTGTCCACTCATTTTCGCCATCATGGCTTCGAAAGTATCGGGAGCGACCTGCGTGAAAAAAGCCCAGTTAATTTGATGATAACCTTTCATAACCATACTTCCGACGATTAAAAAAACCATCGAAATAGTCAGGAGTGAGAAAATGATAACTCCACTCAAAAACAACTTGTCTTTGAACTTTCGTCCTGAGAATGATTCAGGAATCAAAACTGAGATTTTCTTTTCAGTCACGGCTTTTGCCTGACTTGTAAGTATATTGGTTTGATTCATCATGCAAATTTTTTAATAATAAATTTTCCTACTGCATTGATAATTGTGGTGATTACAAATAGAAGTAATCCGATTTCAATCAATGAACTCAACTGTAATCCGCTTGCTTCGCCAAATTGGTTGGCAATCACACTGGCCATTGTATTTCCTGTACTCATAATCCCTGTCGGCATATTATTCGAGTTTCCAATCAGCATGGTTACTGCAAGTGTTTCGCCCAATGCACGGCCAAATGCCAGAATATAACTGGCTGTAATTCCCGAGCGCGCGTTGGGAAGAATGACATTCCATATTACTTCCAGTCGGGTTGCACCCAGCGAATAGGCAGCTTCTTTCAGTTCGTTTGATACCATTAAAATGGTTGAGTTACTCAGGGAAGTGGCGTACGGAACAATCATAAATGCCAGAATTAGCCCTGAAGTAAAAATGCCGTAACCCTGCGGACTCAAACCAATTTCAACAATAAAAGGTCGTAAGATATAGAAACCCCACAAACCAAAAATAATAGACGGAATTCCAGCAAGTAAATCAACTAAGGTGCTTACTACCGTTGCCATCCGGGTGTTTCTGAAATATTCAGCAACGAAAAGTGAGGTGGAAAAAGCAAGCGGTATGGCAATAATCAAAGCAAGAATGGAAGTCATCAGTGTTCCCACGATAAATAAAAGAGCGCCGTAACTTTCGCTACCTTTCGTAGGATTCCAGTCCGACGAAATGATAAACTTCCATCCGAATTCGCGAAAAGAAGGCAAGGCTCCCTGAACTAACGAGAGAACCAACCCTCCTGAAATAAGGAGAATGAGCAGGGAAGCTCCGAATAAAATATACCTTAAAATCTTGTCACTATTCACTTGTATCTGTTTTTTAAACTCAGTGGAGTCAACCGGTCTGAATTTGCTTCAGCACGATTGACTCATTTTTTGAGTTTGAATTGATAAAACCTTATTTTAAAACGGATTTTCCGTTATAAGTCACGCTTCGTAATATTGCTTTTGCCTGTTTTATAACCGGAGCAGGAAGCGGAGCATAATTTACTGATGCTGCAATTTTTTGTGCATTGGCAGTCAACATCCAGTCTAATAATTTAAGTGTTGCTTCAGCCTGAGCCAATGTACGATTGTTGTAATTCTGATTTTTGTAAAGAATAATCCACGTAAATCCTGAAATCGGATAAGCATAAGGAGCATCTGAGTTAGTCAACATGACACGTGTATCAGCAGGAATTGTTCCCTGACCCGCTGCACTAATTGAAGCCATAGTAGGTCTGATAAATTTACCCGCTTTATTTTGTAAATAAGCTGTTGGGATTTTTTGAGCAAATGAATATTCCGAACCAACATATCCGATTGAGCCTTTTGTCTGACTGATTGTACCAGCAACTCCGGGATTTCCTTTTGCTCCGATACCAACAGGCCAGTTTACTGTTTTACCTGAACCGATTTTAGCAGCCCATTCCTTATTTACTTTTGCCAGATAATCGGTAAACATGTTGGTTGTTCCGCTACCATCCGAACGATAAACAACGGTGATGGCAAGGTTAG